>NZ_JMCB01000044.1 GCF_000737315.1 Hyalangium minutum | reverse complement strand
GAGGGTGCTTACTACTTGGGTGCGTACGTGGATCCGCCCAACGGCACGGCCGAGCTGCTCGAGAACAACAACGCCAAGACGGGCGCGCGCATCGGCATCGGCTACAAGCCGGACTTCGTCGTGTCGTCGGTGACGGGGCCTGTGAGCGCCACTCCTGGTCAGCAGCTCACGGCGACGGTGGTGGTATGCAACCAAGGCACGCAGGCAGGCGGCGCGCCTGTCGAGGTGTACCTGTCGGCGGACACCACCATCACGCCGAATGGTCCCACAGGGCCTTCGCCGGACTTCTTCGTGGGCTACGCCGGCACGCAGTATCTGAGCCCGGGGCAGTGCCAGACGCTGACGGTGCAGGGCCCGGCCTCGGTGCCTTCAGAGGGTACCTACTACCTGGGCGCCTATGTGGATCCGCCCAACGGCACGGTCGAGCTGCTCGAGGACAACAACGCCAAGACGAGCGCGCAGCTGGGTATCGGCTACAAGCCGGACTTCGTGGTGTCGTCGGTGACGGGGCCGGTGAGCGCCACGCTTGGGCAGCAGCTCACGGCGACGGTGGTGGTATGCAACCAGGGCACGCGGGCAGGCGGCGCGCCCGTCGAGGTGTACCTGTCGACGGACACCACCATCACGCCGAATGGTCCCACAGGGCCTTCGCCGGACTCCTTTGTGGGCTACGCCGGCACGCCGTATTTGAACCCGGGGCAGTGCCAGACGCTGACGGTGCAGGGCCCGGCCTCGGTGCCCTCCGAGGGTGCTTACTACTTGGGT
>NZ_JMCB01000043.1 GCF_000737315.1 Hyalangium minutum | reverse complement strand
ACCACCGTGACGCTCATGCCAAAGCGGGTGAGCCACCAGGCCAGCGTGGGCCCCGCGATGCTCGCCCCAGTCACCAAGACATGCCGCTTCATCGAGTCCCCCACGCGCTGGATGCCACCAGGAGTCGCAGTCCGGACGAAGATAGGGAATGGCGGATAGGGCGCAAGCGTCCCGACGAAAAGGAGTGAAGGCGTGACACCTCACGCCGGCTCCGTGAACAAGCGAACCTTCACCGGCCAGAGAGCCCATGAGCGAAAACACGAGCTGCCGATGATGGAGCAGGTAGTGAAAAACTGCTTGGGGCCGCCCACTGTGATGACAGCGGATACAGGCTACTTCAGCGAGGCCAACTTGCTTCAAGCAGCACGCGCTCGAACTGCCCTTGCGTGCCATCTATCCGCGTGCTAGACACTGAACCGAATGGTTCAGTATGCGAATGTCGGCCTCGATGCTTCGTTCGCCGCGCTCTCCGACGCCACCCGACGCGGTGTTCTGGAGCAGCTCGGGCGTGCGGAGGCCTCGATCACGGACCTCGCCGAGAAGTTCAACATGACCCTCACGGGCATGAAGAAGCACGTCGGTGTCCTGGAGCGGGCCGGGCTCGTGATCACGGAGAAGGTCGGGCGCGTGCGGACCTGCAAGATCGGCCCGCGCCGACTGGAGGAAGAGATGGCATGGCTCGAGAGGTACCGCCAGCTCTGGGACGCACGCTTCGACGAGTTGGACAAGGTTGTCGAGGAATTGAAACGCAAGGAGCAGGTCGATGGACGCAAGAAGAGAGAGTGAGCCCACACCCATGAAGAACCGCACGACTGTGGAACGGAAGTCCGAGCGTGAGACCGTCGTCACGCGAACTTTCAATGGTCCGGCACGCATCGTGTTCGAGGCGTGGACAAAGCCCGAGCTGTTCAAGAAGTGGTGGGTGCCGAAGTCGATGGGAATGACCCTGGTTTCCTGCGAGATGGATGTTCGTACCGGGGGCAAGTACCGTCTGGTGTTCGGCCAAGGGATGGCGTTCTTC
>NZ_JMCB01000042.1 GCF_000737315.1 Hyalangium minutum | reverse complement strand
CCGTTCTCGGACACCATGAGCTTGAAGTTGCTCAGCCGCTCCCCGCAGCAATCGCTCCGGTTGTGAAGGACGACCATCCCCACTTGCTGCACGCTCTGCAGATCCACCTGCCACCAGGGCTTGTTGGTGTCCAGGGTGTGGGTAACCGAGCCCTTCATGAGATTGCCCTCGGTCTGCCCATCTACCGCCAGGGCTGCGACGGAGTCGTCATTGGTGCTCGACTGCGAGGTGGGCTTGCCCTGCGCCAGGTTGTTCAGCGCGGTGACCTGGACCTCTGCGAGGCTGAGGACGCCCTGTCCGTTGAGCTGGACCTTCACATAGCGGGCTGCGCGGTTGACGGGGAACTGCACCTGCAGAGGCGCCGTGCCCGGGTAGGGGTACTCCTGCCAGGTGGAGCCGTTCTCGGACACCATGAGCTTGAAGTTGCTCAGCCGCTCCCCGCAGCAATCGCTCCGGTTGTGAAGGACGACCATCCCCACTTGCTGCACGCTCCGCAGATCCACCTGCCACCAGGGCTTGTTGGTATCCAGGGTGTGGGTAACCGAGCCCTTCATGAGATTGCCCTCGGTCTGCCCATCTACCGCCAGGGCTGCGACGGAGTCGTCATTGGTGCTCGACTGCGTGGCGGGCTTGCCCTGCGCCAGGTTGCCGGGGGCAGCGTGCGCCCCCATACCAACACCGAGACAGAGCAGTAAGAACAATGGCAACAGGCAACATTTGAACATGGTGGGCTTTCCTCTATAAGAACTGCGAGCGGAGCAACGCTGCACGCAGCGTGCCGACTGGGAGGCCGCCCTCTTACACACGCGAAGAGTGCCAGGCGGAGTTCGTCTTCTCGCGTTTTTGACATGTCAGCGGTGGCGCTGACGTGTCAGCCAGCGCCAGGGTCCGCCCGGAATCAAGAGAAGCTGCTGAGGGCCTCCTGCTCACTGCCCTACACCTCAAACACCGTGATGAGCCGAGTGATCATGAGCAAGGACCTCAGCAAAAAGAGGCCGCGGCCGCTGGCTTTGAGCCGGTTCCCCAGCTCGAGCGGGTGGGGGATCTGGCTCGGATCGAAGCCGCTGCCCTCGTCCCGGACCCACACTGTCAGCCGTGAGCCCTGAAGCGCGAAGGGCGTATAGGCAGGATAGAGGCCATGTTGCGGGTGAGGGCTGGAGCGGAGGTGCCGAGGAGGACCGCTGACAGGTGCCGCCCGAGCAGTGCGCCCGGTCGGTGGACAGGCCGCGCAGCCCCTTGAGGTACACGCC
>NZ_JMCB01000041.1 GCF_000737315.1 Hyalangium minutum | reverse complement strand
CCGGATTCTGCCCAGCCGCTCGGGGGCCACCGCCAAGACGGTCCTCGGAGACTTCAAGGGCGTCGTGCTGGTGGATGGGTATGCGGCCTACCAGACGGCGACGAAGTCCGGCGCGGACGGGCCTGCCCCTGCGACTCTGGCGTTCTGTTGGGCGCACGTGCGGCGCAAATTCGTGGAGGCGCTCAAATTCGAGCCGGCCTGCGCGCACATGCTGGAGCTCATCGGTCAGCTGGAGGTGCTGGCCCATCGGCTCGCCGTGCGTCAGCAGCAGTCGGCCCCACTCATCGAGCAAGTCAAAGCGTGGGCCCTGTCCCAGAAGGCGCTGCCCGACAGCACCTTTCGCAAGGCGCTGGAGTACATGCTGGAGTTGTGGAACGGGCTGACGGTCTTCCTGCACAACCCGCGGGTGCCGCTGGATAACAACCCCGTGGAGCGCCAGATGCGAGACGTGGTGCTCGGCCGCAAGAACCACTACGGCAGCAAGGTCCCAGCGAGGCACCGAGGTGGCAGCCCTCTTCTACTCGCTCATCGAGACGGCCAAGCTGCGCGGGGAGGATCCGGGCGACTACCTGTTGCGCGCGGCCCGGGCCGCCATCGAGAATCCGGGCACCGTCACTCTTCCTCAAGGCTACGACTGACGCTCGCTCGCCCCTGGCGAGCAGCCCTGCTCGACCGCCTGCCCACTACGGGGATCGGTGAACTGATACTCGCTCCTTTCTAAGCTGCTTGAGTTCCTTGGCGATCTCCATCCTCTGGACGAAGGAATTGTATGTGTCAAATTGATGGGTCTTGATCTCCCAGAGCACGCGTACGCCGACTTGCAGTGCATCGAAGCGTATTCCGCCCACGCTTACGTCCTTGCCGGGATAACGGTTGGGCGGAAACTTGTCGGCGCAGGAGCGAGACATCGCCTTGGCATGTGGATATGATTTCATCGTCGGGGTGAGCACCCAAGCGCACAAAGACGCTCTGCTCGCCGAGGATGAGTTCCTCAATATCGTCGTCACGGGATGCACACGATGACTCAGGAAAGAACCCTCATCCTTATCACCTACGCGCCTGCGCTCGTGGGCAAAGATGGTCGCACGGTCGACGTCATCCATGGAATGGAAAAGGCGCTCCCCGGCTTGCGGCTGAAGTGGCGGCTCTCCGCAGGAGGGCGTCCCATCCCATTGCCACAGCGCGATGAATGGCTCCTAGCAAGCATTGAAGATGGGGAATTCCCTATTGTGTGCAACGGGGACGTGAGTTACCCCGTGACCGTTTTTGGAAGTGAAAAGTCGGGACTCGTCAGCCCAGGCGGTCAGCCCCTGTTTGAAGTTCATGCGAAAATGCCACTGGACGTGGCTGTGATCGCGGCAACGGCGGCTGTGCTTGAAGCCGTGGCGGAGGGCGCACGCGCGTTCTGGGGGAGTGCAACGCCCTACGCCGCTAAGTGCCTATCTCGGTAGGAAGTGGAACCAAGTGATGATGCCCAGAGCCAGGTGGAGCATAGCCAGGTAGGTGTCTTCGCGTTTCTCCCAGCGGATGAGGATCCGTCGGAAACGGTTCATCCACGAGTGGGAGCGTTCCACCACCCAGCGGCGTGCCTTCTTACGGCGACTCTTTTTCGGGGGCGTAGCTGGAGGCCGCCGCGGGCGGATGTGCAAGCGCAGGTGGAACTTGTCTCCCCAGAGGCGTACCTCGTTGCAGTCGTAGGCGGCGTCCAGGCACAAGTGCTGGGTATGCCCTGACTTGGGCTCGGGCCGCTTCACCGGCACCGAGTCGAACGTGGAGGGCAGCAGTTTGTGGTCGTTGACGTTGGCTCCTGCTGCGACCAGTCCCAACGGAACTCCGCGCCCATCGGTCAGCAGACTCCTCTTGGTGCCCGTCTTGGCGCGGTCGGTCGGGTTGGGGCCGGTCTTCTGCCCTCCCAGCGG
>NZ_JMCB01000040.1 GCF_000737315.1 Hyalangium minutum | reverse complement strand
TCCAGCACGCGCAGCAGCTTGGCCTGCACCTCCAGCGGCATCTCCCCCACCTCGTCCAGGAAGAGGGTGCCGCCGTGCGCCGCCTCGAAGGCCCCCGTGCGCCGGGTGTCCGCGCCGGTGAAGGCGCCCTTCTCGTGGCCAAACAGCTCGCTCTCCAGCACCCCCGGCGCCAGCGCCGCGCAGTGGAGGGGGATGAAGGGCTTTTCGGCCCGCGGCGAGCACGCGTGCAGCGCCTTGGCCACCATCTCCTTGCCCGTGCCGGACTCGCCCAACACCATCACCGGCAGGTGGGAGGGCGCCACCCGCTGAATGAGCTCCACCAGGTGCCGCACCGCTGGAGCCGTGCCCACGATGTCGTGAAAAGACGCCGGCTCCGGGCCCAGGTGCAGCGGCTCGAAGAACAGCTCCGTCTCGCCCACCCGCAGCACCGTGTTCAGTGGCACCTCCGCCTCGAACAGACGCACCCCGTCCAGGTACGTGCCATTGGTGGAGCTCAAGTCTCGGACGTGGAAGCCCGCATCGAGCTGCCGCACTTCCAGGTGCCGGCTGGAGATGTACCGGTCCTGGATGACCACCGCGTTGCTCGGGTCCTTGCCCACCGTGAAGCTGCCGGGGTCCGGTGTGTACACGTACTCGGTGGTGCCTTGCTTCACGCGCACCTGGATGGGCGGCAGGCGGGTCTCCTCGGGGCCCTCGCGCGGCTGCAGCTCGGTGCCGCGCTGTGTCCGGGTGGGGCCCACAAGGCCTGCGGAGCCGCGCTCTCGGAACACCGCGACCCACTGGCCCAACTGCAGGCTCGTTCCATCCAGGAGCTCCCCGTGCTGCAGCCGCTGGCCCGCCACCACGATGCCCTGGCCCGACAAGTCCTCCAGCAGCCAGCGCGAGCCGTCCTGTCGCAGCGCCGCGTGCTGGCGGCTCACGTGAGGATCCGGAATGACGATGTCACTGTCCTCGGCGCGGCCGAGCACCACGCGCGGGCGCTCCAGCGCGACGCGGAGCACTTCCACGCCCCGGCGAAAGAATGTGAGTTCTGGCATGTCCCCCTCTCCTATATGCGAGAGCGGACGCCAAGGCTCACCGGTGAGCCCTGACGACCGGAGGCCTCAGGCAACAAGCCCTGGCTGCCAAGGCTCACCGGTGAGCCCTGACGACCGGAGGCCTCGGGAACAAGCCCTGGCCGCCAAGGCTCACCGGTGAGCCCTGACGACCCGACAGCTCGGAACCCCCTGGCCGCCATGGCTCACCGGTGAGCCCTGACAGCCGATGGCTCCGGAGCCGGCGCGACGGCCTGAGTCCGCGATCGCGGACTGTCCCTGTCGTGTACGGCGGAAGCTCACGCCTGTTCATTCAAGAGGTTAGAAGCCCCCTCTCTCCTCAGTACCTTCGTAACCCCTCCACTTTCCAGCGCTTTTTGACGAGAGTCTCCCAACGCGGACGTAACGTCCGCGATCGCGGACTCCGGTAAGGGGGCCATTTTCGCAAGTGCTTGTTTTCACACGCTCGGAGGTGTTGGCGCGCCGCGTGCTCTAGGGCCGTGCAACCGCAACGTCAAGCGGCCGGGGACGCATGGCGCGTCCTCAGGGGAAACCCCTCTCATGTTGAGCCTGTTCAAGAGCAAGGAAGCCACCCGCACCGTTTCAGAGAGCACCTTCACCGCCCGCGCCATCCCGGAGGGCACCCCGCTGGAGCAACTGCGCACCGAGCTGCTCGGGCTGTTCGCCCAGGAGAACACCAACCACCACCGCATGGGGGAGATCTACAACCACATCGTGGAGAAGAAGCTGGCGGAGAAGGCTGGCTACAAGGATGCGCCGGAGTACTTCAGCCAGCACCTGGCGGACCTGTCCCTGCCGACGCTGAAGGTGTACGGGACGGTGGCGGAGAACTTCAGCGAGCCAGTGGCGCGGCGCTTCGGCGTCACATGCCTGTCGGTGCTGCTGACGTACGCGGAGGCGGCCGGGCTGGAGCTGAACCACGAGGACCCGGGCCCCACGCCCATCGAGGTGCCGGACGAGAACGGGAATGTCACCGAGCAGCCGTTCGGCGCATGCAGCGTGGACCAAATGCGCCGGGCGCTGCAGCGCAAGCGCCGGCCCACCTCCAGCAAGCCGCTGCCCCCGGAGAAGGTGGCGCTGGCCGAGCAGTACTCCGAAGCGGTGGCGCAGCGCTTCCCCAAGGGCAAGGGCACGCTGGTGAAGCTCGCGCTTCGCAACCAGAAGGGCAGGGCGGTGGTGGACATCAAGGGCATCCCCCTGGAGCAACTGCTGCTGCTGGCCGAGGCGCTCACCGCCCAGCTGCCCGGCGTGAGCGACGAAGCGAAGTCGCCGTCACCGTCCTGACGTCCCCTTCGTGAGTCACGGCCCTGCGTTCCTGAAGCCTGGACGCGGGGCTTTGATTCCACCTCGGCATATCGCAACGCGCCCCGCCGTTGTCCTGACACTCCACTCAGTGGGCAGGTTCACGGTCATCGGGGCGGCTCCTGCCTCGCCGCTGCCTCAGGCGGCTCACTTGCCTCTTCCGGCTGACGTTCTCGGTGAAGGAGACTCGCCGTCCATCGACCGCCAGGCCAAGAAGCTTGCTCGCGGCGTGCAATCGAAGAGGAGACGTGCGACGTCACGTCGCCGAAAGATCAAGGAAGCGGGCATTCTCGACCTTCGGGATTCCAGCGGCCTCACTCGGCCGCAGGAATGCGGGCGATGACCTTGATCTCGAAGTCAAAGCCGGCAAGCCAGTTCACGCCAACCGCAGTCCAGTTTGGGTAGGGCGGCTCGCCGATTTCCTCGCCGCGTACGGCCATGATCGTTTCGAACTGAGCCTCCGGGTCGGTGTGGAAGGTGGTGACGTCGATCACGTCGTCGAAGGTGCATCCCGCTGCCGACAGGACCGCGCGCAGGTTGGCGAAGGCTCGCCGGACCTGATCCGCGAAAACCGGCTCAGGCGAGCCGTCCTCACGGCTGCCGACCTGCCCGGATACGAAGAGAAGATCGCCGGAGCGGATGGCGGCAGAGTAGCGATGCGCTTCGTACAGCCCATGGCGGTTTGCCGGGAAGATCGCGTCACGCTTGGACATGTCGGGTACCTTTGGGATGGAGTAGACAGATCGCGGGGATGGGCGAAAGGAGTGGAGCGCCGGTCGATATCATGAATGGCCGTATTCCCACGCACCCTCTGTGCTGAGGTCCGCGTGCCCCGCGAGTATCCCTTCATCTATCAGGTGAGCCAAATATGGGGCCGGCGAGCCCCATCCCCCCCAATGCCCCGCTCCGCCACGAGCGAGGAAGAGGGGCGAGGGGAGTCGAGCATGCGAGGACTGGGAGCACCGTACAGCCCCTGTCGCTGTGCCCTTCGACGCTGCAGGGCAAACTTTCAACCCGCCTCCCGCCAGGCTTCGGCATCTGGGAGGACTACAGGGGCTTGAGCTTGAGGTTCTTCAGCACGGTCTCCAGCGGGTTGGCATACGTCAGGCCTTTGCCGTTACTTCCGCCGCGCTCGGAGCCCGTAAGCAGCAGCCCGATCCCCTCATCTTTGTCATTAAGCACGACGGCGCCGGAGTCACCCTCTTGGGAGAAGGGCGAATCGCTCTCCACCTCGAGCTGATCATCGAACGAGTAGATGACGCCCCCGAGCCGCACTTGGAGATTGTCACAGTTCACGACGGACACCTTGCCCCTGGTCTTCCCCGTGCTCCGGCCGAGCTTCCAGACATTCATGTTCTCCGCGAGCTCCCTCGCGGGGACTACGCGCTGCATGGGCTTTCCGTCATAGGTGGGGTCCAGGCGGACGCCGTTCTTGAGGAGTGCATAGGCCGCGTCCACCACGTTGCTACCTCCTCGCCCGCGCTCGAGGCTGACGAAACGTTCGAGCGATGCGACGACGTTCGCGGGCTCCCGGCCCCCGTCCAGCGCTCCAGGCTGCAGGATGTTGTCTCGCTTTGTCGCGAGCCCCGCCACGGCCAGGATGTGGCTGTTGGACAGGATTCCGTGCCTCCCGTTTTGGTCCTCGACCAGGGCGCCGATCGTGCCCGCTCCCACGATGGGATGGCCGATGGAATAGCCTGGCTTGATGGGACGGACTTCCTCGCAGTATGGGGGCATCCCCGCCGATGCATCCCTGCCCAAGGTGAGCAGTCCGATGGACCGGACGTCTGCTTCGTTCCGAGCAAGTCCCACGGCATAGCTGGTGAAGGAAGTGGAGGCCGGGCTCTGCACCTGGATCCGGAGCGCGAGGCGGTAGTCGTCGATTTCGGAACCCACCGCCACTCCAAGGGCCACGCCGTGGGGCACGAGGTGATAAGGGGCCAGGGCCTTGGTGCGTGAGTCCATCGTCGCGGACATCATCTCCATGAGCGGGGTGACTTCCCCCGCCGCAATCCTGTCCAACTCCGCGGACAGCTCCTCCTTCAAGGCACGTGCGCTAGCGAGTTCCATGGCCGAGGTACCTCACGGGGAATCAGCAAGGGTCTTGCCTCTGCGGAGCGCTCCGCTGGTGGCATCGATCCGCATCGACACGATGCCCTCGGGCACGGTGATGTACGCGGTGAAGGTGCCTTGCTCATCCGTGACGCCGTTCACGGGGAGGATCTCGGCCTCCGGCGTCGTCTCGATGCGCACGGGCACGCCGTCGGCGATACCTCCGGCGACGGTGGCGGTGACGGTGACCGCGAAGACAGAGCCCGGAGGCGGCAGCGTGCTTGGTTGGAATGTCAGGTCCAGCTCGAGCGACTCGAGATCGGGAAGCAGTTCGACGGGGAGCACATCGTTCGCGCGTCCCTCGAGGTCGGCTCGCATGATGGCGCGCTCGGCCATGGTGAAAAGCACGGCGCTGGCCCAGCTCTTCCTCGGGCCCTCCAGGACACCCTGATCATCGCAGGGGATCGTCCCGAGGTTGATCCGGCGGGCAGTCTGCCCATCATCCAGGGTGCCCCCCTCCACCGTGAGGTTCACCGCTCCGCGGGCTGCTGAGCTGACGATGCACAGAGGAACGGTCAGCTGCCCGCCTTTACGTGTCGGGTTCCCACGCACGAGCTCGACCTTCGGCTCGTCCATGTGGAGGTCGAACACCTGCTCCTCGCCCACGACGCTCACGCGGGCTTGGAAGTGACCGCCCGTCGGCCAAGCGAGCTCGGTGAGCCCTGCGTAGGCGCCGCAATTGCCCTCCTGCTTCAACGCGAAGGTCGAGGTGACCACCGCACCGGTATCCAGCGTTGGCGTGGTGATGTCCGCCCGCGCGTTGAGCGGCCCGCAGAGCTGGCCGTTCTCCGGCTTGGGGACGCTGACCTTGACCGTGAACTTCCCTCCCGGAACCCACGGTAGGGTCTGGAGCCCGTCGGAGGCACGGATGTTGACCTCCGGGGAGAGCGTTCGCCGCTCCTCGGGAACACAGCTCAAGGCCAAGAGGCCTGCGAGACACACCTTCATGAGTGCGCGCATTAGTTTTTCGCTCCCGCTCCAATGACAGACACCAGTGAATCGGCGGCCGTCCCAAGCACCGCGAGATCGAAGCTCAGTCCCGCGGACACGACGGGCACGACGGTCTGTGCTGTCCTGAAGCCCTCCGGAGCCTTTGCCGTGCCTGCCGCCCCTGGCATCGCGATGAGGTCGCCTGGAGAATAGTCCGTGGCAACGGTGACGAACCGCATGCCCCCGCCGAACGTGAAATAGAGCCCCCTGCGGAGACGAACGCCCGCGCGCACATTCAGCTGGGTCAATGCGCCGCCGCCAGAGCCAACGAGCAGCGTCGGGCCAGCCCCCACGAACCACGTGTCATCGCAGAACCGGGAGCCAAGGAGCAGAGAGCCCGTCACCAGGCGCCGGGCATCGAACGGGTAGCGCAGCTCGAAGAGGGTCTCGGGACCGGAGGCACCGCCAGTGGACTCGAACCGAGGGGCTCCCATGGCCCAGCCAGCGTCCGACTTCGCCAATGCACTGTTGAGCCCGAATTCGGCCAGGAGCGCCCAGGAGGCGCTCGGCCTGGGCTTCACCTCGGCGCGGGTGATGGTGCTGACGTCCTTGGGACACGTCTTTCCTTCGCAGAACAAGATGTCCACGGTGGCGTCAGGCATCTCAGCCAGGACGTACGCGTGGCTCGTCAAGGGTTCGAGCGGAGCGATGTTGGAGGGTGGCTTGGGCTTGAGATCCTTGCATGCTTCCGAGAATCCTTCGGCCTCGGTCCACTCCTTATCAGCCGCATAACCCTTCAGAGGAGGCCCGGCCGGAAGCGTCCGTAGAATGATCGCCGCAAAACCAGAAAGGATCTGGGCGATATCCCTCTTCTCGCCTGTGCGCTCCTTGGCCTCGACCGTGATGTCGGTGCCATGCGGCGCGCTCGAGATGACAAAAGAGACCGCACGCTCCGGCTTCTGATTCTTGACGGTGTGCTTTCCTCGCTTCCAGACAATGTGGTGCACCGTCGTGTCGGGCCCTCCAAAAGGAACCTGGATGACATTGAGCAAGACCTGCTCGGGAGCGTCAAACCACAGGAGCTTCGGAGCAATCTCCGCGCAGTAGGACTGGATCTCCTTGGGCGTAAACGTGCCCTCCGTCAGCGGTTTGAGCCTCAACCACGCGACTTGGAGTTCGAACTCTCTGCGCGCTGTTTCCGAGTCATCCGCTGGCGCCGTGCCATAGCGGCTCATCTGCTGCGTCAAGCTGTACAAGGCTGAGGCGACTTCTTGGGCACGCGCGCACCGAGCAAGAACTGGAGAGCCGAGGTAGCCGGGGCCACAGGACGCGCGCGCTTGTGCTTCCTTGAGCACGGCCGCGACATCGGTCGAGAGTTTCCTGGGAGGAGGCTGACTCACGTCCTGGCCGTAGTCCCGCATCTGTTCACGGAGCGGCTTCAGGTCGAGCGCGTCGTCCACTGCCTGTGCTTCGATCAAGGTGGTTCGCAGCAGGTTTTCCGACCGTACGGCCTCTGCCTGTTCGTCCCACCGCTGCTGTTCCAGCGGATTGCGCGCGTTCCCGCTCAGCTTGATGGTTAGCACGGTCTGCGGTGATTTATCGTCCGGCTTGAGCGGGAGCTGGTAGAGCGTTCCGGGTGTCACTTGGCCGCACAGCAATTGGCGCTCCCCCGTGGCCTCGACGCTCACGGTGAGGGGGGCCGGTCCATCAGCCTCGAATCGGATCAGCGGCTCTGGAGACGGTCCTACGTCGACGGTCCCATCCACGTTGACCGTCCATCGTGCCGCGCTGCCCGGCGGCTTTGCGAAGCGGCTCGCGTCACATTTCGGATCCACCGTGGCTCCCGCCAAGGTGGTCCAGGCCAGAACAACGATCGCCACGCCCATGGAGCCCTCTCAGTTATCTCTGGAGTAGTTACCTCTGGAGTATTGAGTTCACGACACTACCATCGGCGAAGAAATGCCAGCATTTTCTCCAGAACAAGCCAACGACCCGCTCCAGCGCCAGCGCACCGCGTGCCCCTGTAGTGGCATGGCCGCTCCAGACCCTGCCTGTCGTTGGCGTGAAGGTGCGTGTTGGCGTGCAGGGAGAAGCCGCGCAGTCGCTGCTGGCAACAACCTGCCCACCACGTAGGCCCTGCCGCCGTGCCCTCCGGCGCTGCAAGGCGAACACCGCGCGCAGGAAGAGGGTGAGGACGTCCAAGACGAGCCCCACGTCCTTGAGCAGCACCCACCGCACCCGCTGCGGAAAGGACAGCGTCCACTGCCGGTAGCGTGCGTCTCGCTCCACGTACCAGGGCAGGCCGCTGAGGGCAGTAACGAAGAAAGGCGGCTGGGGTTTCCCTCTCGGGCCCGAGCCGCCTTCCTCATGGGTGAAGCGCGAAGACTAGTAGGCGTTGTTCTGGCCGAAGTTCTTCATCGTCTTCTTGTTCAGTTGCTCGTTGGACTCAGCGCCGTCGTTGGCCACCTGCGCGTTACCAGCGAGAGCTGCGGCCGAGGCGCCGAACAGCTTGCGGATGTTGTCACCGAACAGCGTGATCACGCCGATGGAGGCGATCGCGATCAGGGCGACGATGATGATGTACTCGGTCATGCCTTGACCACGAGCCTTGCGCAGCGGCTTCTCCGAGACGGCCTTCATTGAAACTCCTGAGGGTTGAGAGGCGGAGGGGTAAAAGGTGAAGACTGGTAGGCGTTGTTCTCGCCGAAGGTCTTCATCGTCTTCTGGTTCAGGTTCTGGTTGGACTCAGCGCCGTCGTTGGTCACCTGCGAGTTACCAGCGAGCGCGGCCGCCGAGGCACCGAACAGCTTGCGGCACATAGGAAGGACAGGAGCCCTCTTGTGCGTAGCGGGCGGGAGCAGAGCGGGAGGTGAGGGATCAGGCCTTGTCCCTTCCACCGGGCGATGGAGGGAATCTCCTGGAGTGGGAACGGCGCAGGGGCATGAGCTGTCTCTCTGGGGATACGAGTTGAGTCAACAGAGAGATAGATCAGTGCTTGACGCTTGCCTGTACCACTTTAGTCGCAGGACGACGGAAACGATCTTCCTGACGGGGAGCCCATGAGCCGCACTCTGGGCTGGCGCAGAAGCCATTCATCTCCAGCAGACACACGCCAGCCCAGCCCAGTCGCGATGTAAGGGCGCCTAACAAAAGCCCCTCCCAAGGGGGATCACCCCTTTGGGTGAGTGCTCCAGTCCTGACTTTTGTAGTTGTAATAGCTGGGGAGTTGCGAATCCCCTTGAAGCCAGGAAAGGCTGGTAAACAACGTCATGCGTTTTTCCAAGATGGTGCTGGGATTGGGTCTGCTGTGCCTGGGCGCCTGTGGTCCCACTGAGCAGTTGGAGGGGGCGGTCAGTCAGGAGGAGCTCGGCACTTCGGAGGGCCTGCTGCGCGCGAGCGAGCCCGTGCGGGGGCAGTACATCATCACCTTCAATGAGAGCATGAAGAAGAACGTGGGCGCCCAGGCCCAGGCGCTGGCGGCCGCGCACGGCGGCGAGGTGCTGCACGTCTACGAGCATGCACTGCGTGGCTTCGCGGCGAGGCTGCCGGAGTCGGTCGCGCTGGCTCTGACCCGCAACCCGAATGTGGCGCGGGTGGAGGAGGATGCTGTCATGCGCGCCGACGCGTGGACGCAGAACACCGTGGCCTACGCCCCCATCGACTTCTGGGGGTTGGACCGCGTCGACCAGCCCTCGCTGCCGCTGAGCAACACGTTCACCTACACCCGCACAGGCCGTGGGGTGAATGTCTACGTCCTCGACACCGGCATCTACACTGCCCACCAGGATTTCAACTACGGCACCACTGTCGCGGGGGCGCGCGCCTTCGGGGCATACTCCGCGGTGGCTGACGGCAACGGCACGAATGACTGCCATGGCCATGGCACCCACGTGGCCGGCACCATCGGTGGCTACCTCGCTGGCGTGGCGAAGGATACGCGCCTGTACGCGGTGCGCGTGCTGGGCTGCAACGGCACGGGCATGGCCTCGGACTTCATCGCTGGGCTTGACTGGGTCCGGCTCAACGCCACCAAGCCGGCGGTCGCCAACATGAGCCTGGGCTTCTCCGGCCGGGTCGCCACGGTGGAGACCGCGTTGACCAACCTCATCAACTCGGGCGTCACCGCGGTGGTTGCAGCCGGCAACAGCAACGTGCTGGCCTGCAACGTCACTCCGGCGGCCGTACCCGCGGCCATCACCGTCGGGGCCACCGACAACACGGACACCCGGGCGGGCTTTTCCAACTACGGCTCCTGCGTGGACCTGTTCGCCCCGGGCGTGGGCATCTGGTCTGCGGCCAACACTGGGGCCGCGTCCTACCGCTTGGATCATGGCACCTCCATGGCCGCGCCGAACGTCGCGGGCCTTGCGGCCCAGTACCTGGAGGGCGCCCCCGCGGCCACTCCGGCCACGGTGGCGAGCTGGGTTGTGATGACCAACGCCACCCGCAACAAGGTCATCAACCCGGGCGTTGGCTCGCCCAACCGTCTGGCCTCCGTCTCCCCGGATGACCCCTGCGCCGCGACGGTCGGAACCGGCACGTACAAGGGGTACATCTGCGACTCCAACCTGAACTTCATTTCGACGCAGAACATCTCGTGCCAGTACGCCCGAGACAATTGCTTGCTCAACGCCAGCAACAACCCCAGCCGTAGCTTCTACTGCACGTGGAATGGCATCCCCGTCTACCGCAGGGAGGTGTCGGCTGGCGTCTGCAACGCCATTGCGCAGTAGCCTGACGGCGCGTCCCCCCCGGCAAGCAGAACCTGGACGCGCCCCCGCTCCCGGCACCGGCCCAGGAGGGGAGGAAGGCGAACACACGCGCCGGGGCGCCGCCCGTGGTTGACGCGGCCGTCCTCGCCGTGGGGCTTCGTGAAGACGTGCGAGCCCCACGGCGAACACGGAGGGAGCTACTTCGTGAGCGTCGAGGAGCGGTCGGCTCGTGGCAGGGGCTTGCCGGGGGCTTTCTGCCTCAGCGCATCCCCTGGAGGGCACGCTTCGGGGCTGCCGTGGCCGTCGGCCGGAGCACCTTGTACCGGTCGAAGGGGGCGGGGTTGGACTCGCACGCAATGCCGTCGTTGTCTCCGTCGAGGTTGTTGGGGGCTGTGGTACACACCCTCATCCACGAGAGCTGCCAGGAAAGAGGATGCTGGCCTACTCCCGAACGGCTCCGCCTTGACCCGCGCGGCCCCCACGCTGGATTGAGAAGGACGTGGCCATGCTCTCTCGCACCTGTATTGCCTCCCTGCTCCTGTTCCTGCTCTCGGCCTGCGCCACGACGGAGCCGAGTCCGGGAGAGCGAGTGGCCCCAAACCTCAGAGTCGCCAACCTTCAGCGGGCGGCGCAGTACCCCTGGATGGATGACGGACACTGCGTGGTGAGAGAAGCCTCCAACGAATGGCCTGTCCTGGCGGAGCGGTGTTATCCCGCCCTCGACCGCAACCGGGTCGAGTTTCGCGATCTTACCAGAAGATGCTCTGTCGCCTCCGCGGGTGCGGCTGCCGTGGGCGTGGGTCTCTGCGTCTTCGCGGCACCGGAGATCCTCATTGGAGCCGTGGTGGTGATGGGCGTCGTGGTGGTGGCGGTTGCCATTCAAGAAGAGTTGGAGGCGTACGAGAGAAGTGCGTCCCGTGAGCGTGGCAGGCCGACGACTCAGACACGGCCATCCCATGAGGAGGAACCCGAGGCGAACCGCGAGCCCACACCCAGTGGATTGGGGCGGGACTGGTTCCCGCCGGATCCGCCCATCTCCTCAGACCCGAGTCATCGCCGCCCCGAGTGCACGCCCAGGCGGGCTTTCCATCGTGGCGGCAATGACCCGCACAATGCATGCGCCGACAAAGTTCCGAATAACGGCTTCCCCGGCTGGGATGTGCTCGTCAACGGAAAGCACTTCGACGCGCTGCAACTGGCCACCCGCACGTTGTGGGAGGTCAAGACCGACAACTTCGATACGTACTCGCCCGACCTTCGAGAAATTGTGGTCGACAGCCAGGTAGAGAAGTTGCGGATTGAGCGTGGCCTCGCTCTGGCTTGCGGATTTCACTTCCGGGTCGGTGTGCGGAGCCTTGCGCACAAAGCCGCGCTGGAACTCGCGGATCCAGATCTCCGGGGCCTCATCGAAGTCATGGACTGGTGTTGAAATGCCTGCCACGCGTCCCAATGAAATCGCCCTGGCCGTCTACGCGCCTGGACTCGAGGGCAACGATGGCCGCCCTTCGGCTGTGGTTCATGGAATGGAGCGCGCGCTCCCTGGCTTGCGCCTGGAGTGGACGATTTCGAGCGAGGGGAAGCGCATCCCTGTGCCGCAGCGCGAGGCATTTCTCGCCCGAGGGAGGCCCAACGGGCGTGGCTTTCCGCTCCTTCGCAACGAGGATGATGGTTTTCGAGTCACGGTGACAGGCTGGGAGAAGCCGACGCAGCTCGCCCCGGGCGGTCAGGCCCAGTTTGAAGTCCATGCCGTGCTGCCACTTGCGGCCAAGGGCATCGCGGCGGCAGCGGAGGTGCTGGAGGCCGTCGCGGAGGGGGCTCGCGCGTGCTGGGGGCTCGCGACGCCCTTCAGCGCAGGGGTGGACATCGCACGCCAGACGAAGAGCCGGCCAGACGACCTGGAGCCCCCTCCTCGCGGATTGCCGGTGCTCAAGTCCCCGAGTGCCATGCGCTCGCCAGAGATTCCGCATCGGCTTGGGTGGCTGAACTATTGGTCTGCCGCTGCCGCACGAGCCATCGGGTTTCCAGACCCGGCGCGCGATGCCGAACTGCTCTCACGCTCGCGGCGCACGGCGTCGGGCGGGTGGGTGGTTCATCTCACTGAGGCACCGCTCGAACTCGACATCCCCGCACACCTCGACGCGTTGAAGCGAGCCTATGAGCGATTCCCGGAGATTGGTGGGCGCTCTGCCTCTTGAGCGAGGCCGGGGCGCTCCCAGCCGCGAGCAGCTTGCGCTCGCCCCCGAGTGTGTAGAGGGTCACTCCTCTGCCGCAGCCGGCATCGGCTCAAAGCCGAACTCGTATGTATGCAGTGTTCCATTCGTCGCGAGCGAGGAACCTAGCCCCCACGAATGCCTGGAGTCTGTGACGCTCGCCATGAAAGGCGAAGCGCGCGAGCCAAGATTTTGACAGACAGGGATGGTGCTGCTGTTCTCGCCAGGCATCATCCCCATTGTCCCAGAGAGCCCTCGCCGAGTGAGGCGCAGTCGATGCCCAGCTCGTGAGGCGATACGTCATGCCGCTCTATCGATACAAGTGTTTCCGTTGCGGGAAAGAGTTCGTGACAAACGAGCGATACGGGGACGTCGCCAGCGGTGTCTACGGCGGATGCCCGAAGTGCGGAACGCTCATTACCAAGCTCAACCTGGTTGGCAGAGAGGAGGATCGCCAGCAGGCCTTCCAGGAGGACCTTGGCGCGGTCTCCCAATGGTTGAGGCGGATGCGCAGAGCCGATGAGCTCATGAGCAGCCGTGGGTCTTCTGGGTTCGGCATGAGGCCCTATGTCGGGACAAACGCCCTCGAGCCTGCCATCACACAGCTCGAGAACCAGATGGCGTCGGCCCTCCTCCTCCTGCTCGGGAGGGTGGGACCCTGGCAAAGGCGGATGCTCTTCCAAGCGCTCAACAACTCCGTCATCGATTCAACCACGAAGGGAGTCCTGAGCAATGCGAGTCCCCTGCTCGTCTTCCGCTTCTGCAACGGGAGGCGGGGGGGGCTCGCCGCCGCGTGCCAGGGCTCCATCGGTCACGAGGATTGCCTGGAGGAGTGCTGGACACCGGACCGCGGGCGGGGCACCACGACCAAAGCGTCGCGGGAACACCAGCGAGGGAAGAAGAAGCAGGAGGAGGGCTCCCACAACTCCGACGTCGTCTCGACGACCTGCTCGCTTCGAAACCTGGTTCGCTCCTCGGCGGGGCGCTACGCGTGCACGCCGGGCGGCCAGGTCGTGCCCATCTTCTTCGGCGCCAGCCACATGCCGCAGGTCTTGCAGCAGCAGTACGCGCACATGTGGGCTCCCACCATCGTGCTCATCCTGATCCCTCCGGGCTCGTACGTGGTCGACTGGGAAGATTTCCTGGTCAACTCAACCTCGGAGAACACCTCGGCGGACGTGTCGTTTTTCGAGCGCGAAGTCTCGTATGATACCTTTGGTGGAAATTATCACCTGGCCGACGAACTCATCCTTTTCATCGGCGGAAATCCGTTCCATGGCATGGTCCAATCGAGCAGCAGCTTGGGCCTCCACCTCAACAGCTCCTCGAGGAAGACTGGGAGTAAGAAGCCGCTCTTCGGTGGGCCGTCCTTCGGCAAGCCGCCCTTCGGCAAGCCGCCCTTTGATCCGAAGGGCGGAGGAGGAGGATCCGGCTCGTTCTTTACCTGAAATGTTCATGTTCGACCGGAAACCGCGCTCCCTCGCCGCACGTTCTCCGGACACGGCACCCGCCTCGCGCGACGCATAGAGAGGGATGGGGGCCCAGTTGGGTGAACGTCACCGCACCGGAGCCCCTACCAAACGCGACATGTGCCTGGCCTCCCTCCCGAGAGGCATGGCCCTTACTGCTGACGCCGGCGCCGGACCAGGACGAGCCCCGCCAACCAGAACAACAGCGCGCTCGGCACCGAACCCGTGGAGCAACCGCACCCGCTGTCGGGCTCGCCGGGAGGTGTATGCCCCGGGAAGTCGCTGTCGCAGGCGTTGCCCACGCCGTCACCATCCTTGTCAGCCTGATCCGTGTTGGCCACCCGCGGGCAGTTGTCGCTGGCGTCCGCCACGCCGTCGTTGTCGTCGTCGAGATCGCAGGCATCGCCCTCGCTGTCACTGTCGGCGTTGGCCTGATCCGCGTTGGCCACCCGCGGGCAGTTGTCCGTCCCGTCGAGCACGCTGTCGTTGTCGTCGTCCGCGTCACACGCGTCGCCGCTGGTGTCCTGGTCGCTGTTGGCCTGATCCGCGTTGGCCACCCGCGGGCAGTTGTCGCTGGCGTCCAACACGCTGTCGTTGTCGTCGTCCGTGTCACAGACATCGCCGCTCGCGTCCTGGTCATTGTTGGCCTGATCCGCGTTGGCCACCAGCGGGCAGTTGTCGCTGGCATCCAGCACGCTGTCGTTGTCGTCGTCTGGGTCGCACGCGTCGCCGAGTTGGTCATTGTCCGTGTCCGCCTGATCGGCGTTCGCCACGGATGGACAGTTGTCGATGGTCTGCCCGATGCCGTCATGGTCGTTGTCGCCCATGATGGCAATGCCCCAAGGCCGAGACGAGGCCGAGATCGTCGTCACCGTGCGTGTCGCCGTGTCGATCACCGAGATGTTGTTGCTGTTGTAGTTCGTCACATACGCGCGAGCCCCGTCCGACGAGAACGCCACGACTCGCGGCTGCGTGCCCACCGGCACCGTGGCCACCACGCTCAGCGTTGCCGAGTTGATCACTGACACGGTGTTGGCCAACAGGTTGGGCACGTAGAGCTCGTCCCCGCCCGGTTTGACGGCGACGTAGACAGGGGCCGAACCTACCGTCACGGCGGCTATCTCCGTTTTAGTCGCCGTGTCCATCACCGTCACGACGTTGTCGCTAAAGAACGCCGCGTACGCGAAGTCCCCATCAGGTGAGAACGCGAGCCAGGTGGGAGAATTGGCCCCATGCCCGGGCAGGTTGAAGGTCGCCACCACCGTGTTCGTGGCTGTGTCAAAGACAGCGATCGAAGGACCGGCGGTCGCGACCCAGACGGATTCCCCGTCCGGGGTGCTCTCCAAGGCTGAGCAAGACATCGAGATCGTCGAGACGACCGTGTTGGTGGCCAGATCGATGACAGAGACGGTGCCGCTACCGTTGTTGCACGCATAGAGGGTCCCCCTGTTGGTGGCAGCCACCGCCGTCACGATGTTGCCCGTGGGAACGCTGGCGAGCACCGTGTTCGTTGTCGTGTCGATGATCTGCACCGCGTTGGAGGACACCGAGAACAGGCGCCTGCTGTCGGCGCTCAGCCGGAGATTCCGGGAGCCCGTCCCTGAGATGCTACCTGTCTCGGTATGGGTGACCGTGTCGATAATCCGCACCGAGCTGTTGCCTGAATTGGCGACATAGGCATTGACTTGTGCGTGTGCGACGCCCGTGCTGAGCACTGTCGCAAGCAATCCGACCACTGCTTGTGAAAACGGCTTCCCCAAATCACTCATACTTACTCCCTGTATTGCGTTGTGTTGGAACCGCACGATTTGGGCCATGGCCGCACGGGAACGTGCGGCAGTGGATATGGGACCGAGTGCGCCGCGGATCAGGGCTTCGCCCAGGACAGCTTCCAGAGATCGTCGAGGAACGCGCTCTGGCCGCCGTCGGACGTGGCCCCCCCGTTCAAGTAGAGCTCGTAGGCGGCGGACGTCTCTCGCAGGAACGCGATGCCTCCGACGCGCGCCGGAGGAACGGAAGCGGGGTCCAGGGCCACTTCGGTCCATTGATTGTCCCGCACCGAGTAGAACCACAGGTCGCTGGAGAGGCCGTCGAAGCGCTGGCCCCCGAAGACGACCAAGCCACCCCGGAGGGTGTCGAAGAAAGCCACGGCGTTGTCGCGCGGTGCGGGCAGGGGACCCGTGGGGTGGAGCTGGGTCCACGTGAGCGTCTCCAGGCTCAAGGACCACAGGTCGTTCTCATAATTCGTCGGACCGAACAGCTCCCCGGCCGGTGTCGAGGGCCCCTGATCAGCCCCAAGCCGGTAGCCGCCGAACACCAGCAGCGCGTGGCTGTCGGGATCGTATCCACCGACGACCCAGGCCCGAGGGGCTGGCTTTTCTCCGGAAGTGGGGACGAGCCTCCAGCCCGTGTCCTGGCCATAGACGGCGACATCATTGCGAAGGCCGGTGGACGTCGTGGCGAAGCGTGAGAGCGTGTTGCCCACCCCCCCCACCGCGTAGATGGCCGTCTTCTTGGAAGAGCCTGCCTCCGGCACTTCCACCACCAGGGCGGAGGAGCGCCGGACGGCGAACGTGTCTCCCAGCGCTTCCGCCGGCACGCTGTGCCAGCGCTGTCCCTGCGTGTCGTAGGTCCACATCTCGGGGAACATCAGGTCCGAGCCCGTCCGGAACCGGCCCCGCCCGCCCACGATGCTTACGCATTCACTGCACGGGCCGGGCATCAGCAGGGTGTCGGCACGCGCGGCGGGCGTCTCCGGTGTGGTCAGCTTCGTCCACGTGGCCGTGGAGACGTCCAAGGCATAGAAGTCGTTGACGGTGAAGTCGTTGGGGAAGTTCTCACGCTGGCCGCCGAAGCGATAGACGACCTCGCGGTCACCCTCTGTCCGGGCGAACGAGGCGCCCGCCTCCCAGAGGGAGGGAGGGAGGTCTCCGTGCTGAGGAACAGGCTCCCAGCGAGGGCTGGCGCAGCGCTGCAGCTCCGCTCCCCTGAAGGAAGCGGCTTCGCAGCCTGGGGATGCGGAGCCACACGCGCTCGCCACAAGCAGGAGCATGAGGTGGACTCCCACGCAGAGCAGGCTTTTCGGGAGGACGCTCCAGGCGGACGCGTGCGTCGGCGGGCGGCGGGGGCGGGGGGCTGGCGCGGAGGGCGTCATAGGACATGCGGACAAGCAGGCGGAACGTCGGGGTGCCCGGATGGCGCTGCAGGCCCGCCCCCGCGCCCACGCCGAGGTGAAACCGCTCCCCGACGCGGACATGACAACGGCTTTGGATAGGAATCGACGCATCAGGCGCTCTTTGAAAGCCCTCAGGATACGGCACTCTCTACCCAGAGCGTCAGTCAATGGATATTGGCCCAAGTGCTTACCACGACTCGAAACGAGGAGCGCGAGCGCGGAGGGCTCCCCCCGCTCGCCGAGAGCCCCCAGAGCATGTAGAGATCCAAGGAAGTGCTGGCTCACGGTACACCTGCAGCCACGCCAGGAGGCACCCATGGGACTTGAGATCGACGCGTGGTACGGCTCCGGGTGGGAGCCCTCCGAATCCGATCGCTTCATCGGCGCGTCACGTGACGACCTGGGCTCGCAGGAGTCGGTCGCGTTCTGGCACCACCGGACTCGCAGCCTCGTGACCCCGCAGCCCTCCAAGCGCGCGGGCGGCGCGCTGGTGCTGGGGCGCTTCAACCCTCCGCACCTGGGGCATTCCTTTCTGCTCCAGGCAGCGGAGCAGGCCGTGCAGGGGCCGCTCATCGTCTTCGTGGTCGGCAAGAGACAGGACCCGCTCCCCGTCCCGACTCGGAGGGACGTGATTCAAACCTTGCTGCACGGTCGTCCATTCAGCCACGCGACGACGGCGCTCGATGTGCCCATCACCGGATCGCCCGATCAGCCCGAGTTCTGGCAAGCATGGGCCAATTATCTCAGCAGCCGGAACCTGCACCCGGAGATCCGGACGCTCGTCGCGTCGGATCCCCAGGCGCAAGAGCTCGCCTCCCGGCTGAAGCTGGACTTCGTCCTGGTCGATCCCGAGCGCCGCAACGTCCCGATCAGCGCGACGATGATCCGCAAGGCGCCGTGGGAGCACTGGTCCTTCGTTCACCCCGACGCGCGGCGGCACTTCACCTGCTCGGTGGTGCTGCTAGGTCCGGAAGGCGCCGGCAAGACAACGCTGTCCCAGACGCTGGCCAAGCACTACAACGTCTCGCGAGCCCCCGAGTACGTGGCGTACTGGTCGTCCAAGAACATGGGCAAGACTCCGGCTCAGGGTGACTTCGATGAACTGGCGAGAGCACAGCGCGCGGTTCTCGCGACCGCACAGGGCAACACGAAGCGTTTTTTCGTGGCCGACACGGATCTGATCTCGCTGATGCTCTGGAAAGAGCGGCTCTACGGAGTCAGAGAGCGCTCCCTGCTGTCGCCCTCGGAGCTCGGAGATCTGTACCTTGTGCTCGATGACGCGCCGTGGGCTGGGCCCGCCCATCGGGACGAGCCCGCTGCGCGTCAAGCCTTCGTCCAGTCCTGCATGGAGGCTGTGCGCGCCGAGGGCAGGACGCCCGTGCTGATCTCGGGTCCCCGCGAGTCACGCGCCGCCGCAGCCATCAAGGCGATTGATACCTGGGTGAAGACGAACCCCGCCGCTTTGGAGAGATGAAGCCCGGAGTGCTCATCCCTTTCTACGGCTCGTCGGGCCACCATGTCACCCAGAGATACGGCATGCAGCATCTCCGCGAAAGCTGCACGATCGGTATGGGCTGTTTAGAAAAAAGCGGACGTTCGCTCGAACATGTGGCGCTGGCTCTGTGCGGAGCTCCCGTGTAGAGAACCTTCACGATGGCCTTCACGCTGCTCAACCCGCTTAACGCCTTCATCGTCGTCGCTCGGCGCCTCAGCTACGCGGCGGCGGCGCGAGACCTCGGCGTGTCGACGTCGGCGCTCAGCCAGTCGGTCCGACAGCTCGAGGAGCGGCTCGGCGTCGCGTTGCTGACGCGCACCTCGCGCAGTGTCGCCCTGACCGACGCCGGCCATCGCCTGCTCGACAACGCCGGACCTGCCGTCGATCAAGCGCTCGAGTCGCTGAAGACCGTGCGGGCCAAGCGAGGCGAGGTGACGGGCCGCGTGCGCCTCAGCGTACCCAGCGCATCGGTCTCGATGGTCCTCGCGGATCTCCTCCCGCGCTTCATCGCGCGCTACCCGAAGGTGGGCGTGGAGGTCCATGTCGACGACCGCTTCGTGAACACCGTGGCCGGCGAGTTCGACGCCGGCATGCGGCTCATCGAGTCGATCGATCGCGACATGGTCCACGTCCGCCTGTCGGGCCCGACGCGCTTGGTGGTGGTCGGCGCGCCGTCGTACTTCGAGCGAAAGGGCGTGCCACAGAAGCCCCAGGATCTCCTCCAGCACGACTGCATCTGCATCCGCCGGTCCCCCAGCGGAGAGCCGTGGGCGTGGGAGCTCGAGCGTGGCAAGAAGACCTACCGCGTACCGGTTCGCGGACCGGTGACGACGAACGATGCCGAGCTGATGCGCACTATGGCTGTCGCGGGCGTGGGATTGTTCTACTCACTCGAGCGCCGCGTCGAGAGCGATCTCACGACCGGGCGCCTGCGCGTCGTCCTCGAGCCGTACACACCCGAGGTGCCGGGGCTCTACCTGTACTTCCCGAAGCGGTCGCAGGTCTCGCCCGCGCTCAAGGCGTTCGTCGAGGTCGCCCGCGAGCAGGTGAAGGCTGACCGGGCGGGCGGAGCAACGTGAAGTTTTTCTAAACCCCGCATGCAGTTCATGCTGGTTTCGTGGTCAGAGGGCCGGACGTATCTTGCTGGCATGAGCGAGATGACGAAGCGGCAGCTCGGCAACAGTGAACTCGAGGTCTCGGCCCTCGGCTTCGGCTTCATGGGACTCAACCATGGGTGCGGCACCGCCTTGCGGCGCGCGTGGGCAAGTAGGCCATGACCGCGCGTGTAGTTCATTGCCCATGAGAAAGGAAAAACGACCGTGAACCATGTGATTCTGAACAACGGGGTAAAAATGCCCCTCCTCGGTTTCGGCGTGTTCCAAGTGACCGATCTCGCGGAGTGCCAGCGCGCCGTCGAGGACGCGCTCGGCGTCGGCTACCGGCTCATCGACACAGCAGCCTCGTATCAGAACGAGCAAGCCGTCGGAGACGCGCTCCGCAACAGCGGGCTCGCGCGCGATGAGCTCTTCATCACGACGAAGCTGTGGGTCTCGGATACCGGCTACGAGAAGACGAAGCAGGCCTTCGACCGCTCGATGAAGCTGCTCGGCCTCGACGTCCTCGACCTTTACTTGATCCACCAGCCCTACGGTGATGTGCACGGCTCCTGGCGCGCGATGCAGGAGCTTCACCGTGAAGGCCGCATCCGCGCCATCGGCGTCAGCAACTTCCACCCCGACCGCGTGATGGACCTGATCGTCTACAACGAGGTCCCGCCCGCGGTGAACCAGATCGAGACGCACCCGTTCAACCAGCAGATCGCGACGCAGGCGTTTCTCAAGGAGAACGGCGTGCAGACCGAGGCGTGGGCGCCCTTCGCTGAAGGGAAGCACGACATCTTCAAGAACGAGCTACTCCGCTCCATCGGCGCGAAGCACGGCAAGAGCATCGCGCAGGTGATCTTGCGGTGGCTCGTTCAGCGGGGCGTCGTCGTGATTCCGAAGTCTGTTCGCAAGGAGCGCATGGTGGAGAACCTCGCGGTGTTCGACTTCGAGCTCGACGACGCCGAGATGGAGTCGATCGTCGCGCTCGACACCAAGACCAGCAGCTTCTTCGATCACCGAGATCCGGCCATCGTGAAGTGGCTCGCTACGCGGCGTTGAAGGTCACGAGGACGAAGAGACATGACGGAACGCCCCCGATCCGCAACTGGAGACCTGCTGTCAGATTCTCTAGCAAAGAAGGGATTGGACGGATGAAACACCTGACTGCCTTTGCTCTGATCACCGTCGCGCTCAGCGCCGCCGCGTGTGCAACCACGGCTGGAAACAATGAACCCGGGCCGCTGCTCATTCAGGAGCAAGGCAGCTTTGCAGTCGGCGGAACGGTCATCACCGCGCCCGGAACGTTCGACCCCATCAAACAGGGCAGTTACAACCCTGCGGGGCCCGATTCCGCGGGGCAGACGTTGCACGGCGATCACGTTTACGTGTCCTATGAGACCCCGGCCAATGCCAGAAAGCTCCCGCTCGTGTTCTGGCACGGCCATGGCCAGTCCGCGAAGACGTGGGAGAGCACGCCGGACGGCCGAGAGGGCTTCCAGAACATTTTCCTGCGCCGTCGCTTCCCGGTGTATTTGATCGATCAACCCCGACGCGGCCGCGCAGCACGCAGCACTCAGCCCGTGACGATGACGGCGGCTCCTGACGAACAGCTCTGGTTTGGCATCTTCCGCTTGGGCCTGTGGCCGGACTTCTACCCAGGCGTGCAGTTCTCGAGCGATCCAGAGGCACTCAACCAGTTCTTCCGGCAGATGGTGCCCAACACGGGCCCCTACGACGCGGAGGTCAATACCAACGGGGTTTCCGCACTCTTCGACCGAATCGGCTCCGGCATTCTCGTCACGCACTCACAGAGCGGTGGACTCGGCTGGCGCACGGCGATCAAGAACAGAAATGTGCGAGCCATCGTTTCCTACGAACCGGGTGCTGGCTTCGTCTTCCCGCAGGGCGAAGCACCTGAGCCGATGACGTACGCCGGAGGCACGGCAAGAGGCGTCGAGGTGCCGCTGTCGGACTTCCTCCAGCTCACGAAGATGCCGATCGTCATGTACTACGGCGACTCCATTGCCGAGAATCCCACCACGAATCCGGGCCAGGACCAGTGGCGCGTCACGCTCGCCATGGCCAGGCAGTTCCGCGATGCGGTGAACCGCCACGGCGGTGACGTGACCGTCGTGCACCTGCCCGAGATCGGGATTCGCGGCAATACGCACTTCCCCATGTCGGATCTCAACAATGTCCAGATCGCTGACCTTCTGTCGCAGTTTCTCACGCAGAAGGGGCTGGATTGAACCTCCAGGAGGAGCTCCCATGAACGTGCTCGCTGCGGCCGTCCTCTCTCTGCTTTTCGCTGCTTCCGCATCCGCTCAAACCATCACCATCGCTCGGCGCGGCACGCAGCCGTCGCGGCAGGGGCCGGCCGAAAACTTCACCGGCTCCGTCCGCGTCGACCCGTTGTTTGAGGCCAGCGGTCCGGCGCGGGCGACGGGCGCGCTCGTCACGTTCGAGGCGGGCGCGAGAACCGCATGGCACAGCCACCCGCTCGGCCAGACCCTCATCGTCACAGCCGGAACTGGGCGCGTGCAGCAGTGGGGCGGACCGGTCGATGAGATCCGGCAGGGGGATGTCGTCCGCATTCCGCCGAACGTAAAGCACTGGCATGGAGCGGCGCCGAAGACGTCGATGGCGCATATCGCCATCGTGGAACAGCTCGATGGCAAGAGCGCCGACTGGCTGGAGAAGGTCACCGAGGAGCAATACGGCATGCCCTTACGCGGCCAATCCGCTCCCAATGCACTGACGCAAACCGCGCAACCGACGCGCGCCCAGAAACTGATCGGCGAGTTCTCCCCGAAGCTGGTCGAGCTCACCGACGAAGTGCTCTTCGGCGATGTGTGGACGCGCCCGCAGCTCTCGCCTCGCGACCGCAGCCTCGTGACCGTCAGCGCGCTGATCGCCATGAACCGTCCCGAGCAGCTCCGCTCACACCTAGCCCTCGCCCGCGATAACGGCGTGACGCAGGAGGAGCTGGTCGAGACGATCACGCACCTCGCCTTTTATGCCGGCTGGCCGAGTGCCATCACCGCAGTGACCGTGGCCAAAGAGGTCTTCGAAAAGAAATGAGGATCTTCATGATGGTGCAACCCTTGGGCAGCCCCATCACTCCTCGCAGGGCAGCAAACCCCTCTTTCTTTGAGGCAATCACACCATGACTGGAAGACGCTTCTCCCTCCCGCTCGGCAACGGCGTCAAGAGGTCGGCCCGTTGCGGAGCCATGCCGCTTCACCAACGACTTGGGCTCGTCGCAGCGCTCTGTGCCTCTGCCCTCCTGGCTTGTTCAGACCGGCCCTCCACCGAGAGCGATGCCGGCGTCGAAATGGATGCCGGGAGTCGGACCGATGCCGGAGCTCAAAACCCAACGAATGACGCCGGTGTGGCCGACGGCGGCGGGAGTTCCGATGCCGGCACTTCCGATGCTGGGACTTCTCTCAAGAACAGCTGCCTGGGGCCTTCGAGCGCCAACGTGGCCAATGCGAGGTTGCCAGCGGGGTACTGTGCATGGACCTGGGCGACCGTTGCCAATCCGCGAGGGTTGATCGTCGCTCCGAACGGAGACGTTCTGGTGGTCGAGCGCACCGCGGGTCGAATCACCGCGCTCTACGATTCGAACGGTGACGGCGTTTCGGATTCATCCGAACGGGCGACGCTGGTCGAGGTCAGCGGGCTCAACCATGGCATCACACTGCACGACGGATATCTCTATGCCTCTTCCGCGACGCGCGTCCTCCGTTGGCCGTTCGCAACCGGAACGAGAGCAGCGCTGAGCGGCCAGGAAGAAGTGGTGACCGGCATCCCTTCGGGCGGCCCTGCGGGCGGCCATGTCACCCGGACGATCATCTTTGACGCCCAAGGCCGCCTCTACGTGAGCGTCGGTTCAGCCGCGAACGTGGACAGCGATTCGACGCGCGCTCGCATCCGTCGCTTCACCGCAACCCAGGCTCAGGCGGGCAACGTGGCTTTCACGGACGGCGAGGTGTTTGCCGATGGCCTTCGGAACGAAGTAGGCCTGCGTTTCGACAGTCAGGGCCGGCTGTGGGGCGTGGAGAACGGGCGAGACAATCTTAATCGTGCCGACCTCGGGGGCGACATTCACACCGACAATCCCGCTGAAGAGCTGAACCTCTTCGCCGAAGCCGGGCGGTTCTATGGCTACCCCTATTGCTTCAGTGAGTTTCTGCTTCCGTCGGGTGTGGGAATGGGCCCGACGACGCAGTGGGCAGATCCGGGCTTCATGAATGATGGCACCCACTCCGATGCGTGGTGCCGCAATGTCAACAATGTGGTGCCTCCGATGTTGGCGATGCCCGCTCACGTTGCGCCGCTCGACATCGTCTTCTACGACGGCGCGTCCTTCCCGCCCGAGGTGGTCGGCGACGCCTTCGTCAGCTTCCACGGTTCCTGGAATCGACAGCCCGCCCAGGGCTACGAGGTGGTGCGGGTGGTGTTCGAGAACGGGCTGCCGGTTCGCTACGAGCCGTTCTTCGAGTTCGACAGCGCCAGCGACACCGCAGCCGGCTGGCCGCATCGGCCGGTGGGGTTGGGTGTGGGCCCCAATGGCGAGTTGTTTGTGAGCAGCGACGCGTCAGGCCAAATCATCGCAATCGGCTACCAGCGATAACCAGACGCCCCGCGCTCTCAATTCGTGCGCACGTATGGAATCCAGGAGTACCACCGAAGAGCAGACGTCGTAGGACAGGGAGGAGCTGGCGCTCCAGCCGCTCCATCATCTGCTCCAGGGTGACACCGGCGGGCAGCTCCAGGGCCGGAGTGGCCGTGTCTTCGGGCGCGCCCGGGTAGGCCTCCTCGAAGCTGATGTCGTTGGCATCCAGTTTGGGGCCCTTGCGCTCGAGCAGGGCGCGGCGCACCACGTTGCGCCGCTCGAGGCAGTTCCTCGTTGAGTCGTGGGCCCTTGCCTGCGTAGAGAAAGGCATGCTCCCACAGCGCGCGCTGCTCCGTGCCCTTCCTCAAGTCGTCTGCCTGGCCATGCTCTGCTGCGTGCCGTCTGCCACTGTCCCGGCCAGGGCTTCTCCGTCCACCTATCGCGTGGTGGACGCCATGCCCACGTTCTGGCAGTACTGGGAGCAGGCACAGGGGCTGGAACAGGCCGAGCAGGTGCGACTCTTCCGGGAGCAGGTGGTGGCGGCGCACCCGGCGCTCTACACCGCCGAGGTGCTGGGCTTCGACGCGAAGCAGCCCTTCGAGGCGGAGCTGGCGAGGCGCTATCCGAAGTACTGGCAGTGGGTGTCGCCCCACTTCGACACGATGCGGCGGCTGTCCGAGGAGCTGCGCCAGAAGCTCCCATTCTACGAGGCACGCTTCCGCCAGACCTTCCCGGACCTGAACTACACGGGCGAGATCTACTTCCTCAACTCGCTGGGCGCGTTCGACGGGGCGACCCGTCAGGTGAAGGGCAGGACGGCGCTGCTGTTCGGGGTGGATGTGATCGCCGCCATCTACGGCCCCACGGCGGACGCGGAGTCCTTCTTCGATCACGAGCTCTTCCACATCTACCAGGAGCAGTTTTCTGACCTTGGGACAGAGGATACGGTGGCGGGGGCCTTGTGGCACGAGGGGCTGGCGACATACGTGGCGCAGGCGCTCAATCCAGGAGTCTCCGAGCGCATGGTCTTCGGGCTGCCCGAGGAAATGCCGGCGCGGGCCCGGGCGTTGCTGCCGAAGCTGGCCGCGGAGCTGCGCGTGAAGCTCGACTCGAAGTCCCCCGAGGACTACCAGGCGTTCTTCCTGGGAAACTCCCCCCGCCAGGACATCCCCGCTCGGAGCGGCTACTTCGTGGGCTACCTGGTGGCGAGAGAGTTGGCGCGTACGCGGCCCCTGGCCGAGCTGGCCCATCTGCACGGCTCGGAGCTGCGCACCGCGATGGAGGAAGCACTGCGCCAGATGGAATGAATCCACCCGTTCCGGGCCTGGGCTCCTTGATCGACCGAGTCGGAGCGCTCTCAGCAGAAGTTCCAAGCGGCGGGGTTGATTCCCGCCGCCTCGGGTCCAGGTGCGCGGGGTTGTCGAGATCGAGCGGCGCATCGGTGAGCTGCACGACCCATCCGCCCGACGACGTGCGCCGCGCCCGCGAGAGCAGTTCCAAGTCGCGGGCAGGGTCAGGGAACCCGATGGCTTCTGCGGTAGCGGCTGACCCGTAGTTCAGCCAACCCAGGTGATACGGAATCTCTGGCGAGCGCAGAGACTCTGGGAGCTTGAGCGCTGGCAGCCTCGTGACGGTTGGGAGGAACCCGTCTGGGAGTGCACTCGGGGCGGCGGTCGTGCGGCAATCCCTCGAACAGACGCACCCCGTCCAGGTCCGTTCCACCCAGGAGCTCCCCGTGCTCGCCTGTTCATTCAACAGGTTAGAGAACCCCCACCGCCGCAGGGAGGGGGACTATTTTCGGGCTACAAGGACGTGGCGGAGTACTTCAGCCAGCACCTGGCGGACCTGTCCCTGCCGACGCTGAAGGTGTACGGGACGGTGGCGGAGAACTTCAGCGAGCCGGTGGCGCGGCGCTTCGGCGTCACGTGCCTCTCCGTGCTGCTGATGTACGCGGAGGCGGCCGGGCTGGAGCTGAACCACGAGGAGCCGGGCCCCACGCCTATCGAGGTGCCGGATGAGAACGGGAATGTCACCGAGCAGCCGTTCGGAGCGTGCAGCGTGGACCAGATGCGCCGGGCTCTGCAGCGCAAGCATCGGCCCACCTCCAGCAAGCCGCTGTAGCCGGAGAAGGTGGCGCTGGCCGAGCAGTACTCCGAGGCGGTGGCGCAGCGCTTCCCCAAGGGCAAGGGCACGCTGGTGAAGCTCGCGCTTCGCAACCAGAAGGGCAAGGCCGTGGTGGACATCCAAGGCATCCCCCTGGAGCAGATGCTGCTGCTGGCCGAGGCGCTCACCGCCCAGCTGCCCGGCGTGAGCGACGGAGCGAAGTCGCCGGAACCGTCCTGACGTCTCATTCGTGAGTCGCGGCCCTGCGTTCCTGAAGCCTGGAACGCGGGGCTTCTTGGCCCACCTCACTGGACCGAGAGCAGCCGCACACGCTTGTAGATGCGCCGGTCCAGCGGCAGCCGCATGTCCACGAACTTCAGCGCCTCGTCGAACTCGAAGCTGAGCGTGGGCACCGGTGGGGTGATGGAGATGATCAGCTCGAACTGCCAGAGGCTTGTGAGCGTCTGCTTGCCCGCGAGCGCCTCAGGAGGCGGGGGCGGGAGCTGCTCGGCGGCGGTGCGCACGTCCTTCATGGCCTCCTTGTCCACCTGAGCATTGTTGCTGGGAGACACGAGCGTCACCTCCAAGAGCCGCCCCTGCGCGTCCTGCACCACGCGGATGACGGCGCGGCGGGTGGACTGGAACTCCTCGCGCATCTGCTGGCGCATGGTGCGACGCGCCTCCAGGTTGGGATTGGAGAGCGCGTTCGGGGGCCTGCGGTCCGGCTTCAGCGCGGGGTCCGCCTCCAGCGGCGAGCCCGAGGCTCCGTAGGCCGCGGCCCGGTCTCTCCAGATGGAGTTCCACGCCTTGCTGTTCTCCTGGGCCTGCTCCAGGAAGCCCTTGAGGCCGTGCGAGGTGACGGCGCGCTCGGCGTCCCACGATTTGAGCAGGCTCTTTCCGAGTTGGGTGAAGTAGGGGTGCACCAGACCGCGCTGCACCTTGCCCTTGCCGAGCGTCTCCTGGGTGAGCGTGTCCACCACCTGCTGCGCGGATTGGGCCGGGAGTCCTTGGGGCACTCCCGTGGCAGAGGGCGAGACGGCGACCTCGCCGCCGGGTGTGAGCGAGAGTGAAGGGGCGAGGCGCGGCCCTCCGAGTCGAGGCGTATCTGCTGAGAGGGGCGCATCGGCTCGGGGCGCATCCGTCACGGGGGCGGGCGCGGGAGGAGCGGGAGCCTCGGACGCAGGTGGAGGCGGAACAGGAGGCGTTACCGCGGCAAGGGGCTTCGGTGCGGCGCGAGGAGGACGCGCGGGCTCCGGCTTGGGAGGAGGCGGTGGAGGCTCCGGAGGCTTGGGGGGAGGCGAGACCTCTACCTCGACGAACTGGAGCATCCCCGGAGTAGGAGGAGGGACCGGGCGCTGCTCCGAGGACTCCCGGCCGCGGGCCGCCAGCACGAGCCACACCGCTGCATGCACGCCGAGGCTGAGGGCGAGAGCGAACAGCAGGCGGCGGGATGAGGCCGGGGGCATGGAGTCCTGGACAGGCGAGGGCAGGCAATTGGCGGGAGGAAGCTCGGCGCATCATAAGGGGAGCGTCAGCAAGGTTTCTCGTGCACCCGATCCGTAGGTGCGGAGGGCCCTGAGTACAGCGGGGGCATTGGTCCGGCCGGTCGGGTCCGCTGGCCCACTGTTCGAAAATGTCGGGGGTTTTGGAGCCTGAGAAATCCCGACATTTCCGAACAGTCCTGCACACGGGGCGGCCTCTGGCGCTACAGCGAGCGGCCTTCATGGACATGGAGTTGTCATGAACAGAAAGATCGCTGGTATTTCGCTGCTGGGTTGGATTCTCTCGCTCTCCGCCTGTTCAGCTGCCCCGAGCGACGAACTGAGCAATGGCGAGCCCCTCGCGGAGGTGGCATCGGAGATAAGAAGGGGACCATTGCCCTGGGTAAATACTGCCACGCTGCGCTGTCTCGACAGTAACAGCAACGGGAACGTTTACACGCTGGGCTGTAACAGGGGGGCGTATCAGAACTGGACGAACACTCCGCTCACATTCGGGGACCAGATTCGCAATCAAGCAACCGGATGGTGTCTGGACAGTAATAACAACGGCAATGTCTACACTTTGCCCTGCAATGGTGGCAGTTACCAGCAGTGGGTCGTGACCTACAAGGGGGCTTTCGGATACGAAATGAGAAACGTGGCCACCGGATACTGTCTGGACAGCAATACCAGCGGCGACGTTTATACGTTGGGGTGCAACGGCGGCAATTTCCAGCGCTGGCGTTGAGCATCCGTGCGGATAATGAGTCACGGCCTCGTGTTCCTTCGTCAGCGGGTACGTGGCCAGGGCCACCGGACGGCCCAGCCCGTCCAGGACGAGCATGAGGCTCAACGGGGAGGAGGAAGCCGACAGCGGAGCCCCCAGCGGCCGTCCACCCGTTGCTCTCGCGCCGGACCAGCTGTCCGTTGGCGCCACACAGGGCGTAGGTCATCCCATCCGGGGCCTGGGTGATGATCTGGCTCGAGACACCGGTGCTCAGGCAAGACTCGAGCGCATCCCCGGTGATCAGATCCGTCCAGGTGCCGTCCGTCTCCCGCCGGGCGATGTAGCGGCGGAAGCCTCCACTCCCGGAGGCGATGGGGCGCCCCTGCGTGTCGAACATGAGCGCGCCTCCCAGGCGGTGGCCACGGTGGCATCGGGAGCGGGCCGGACCAGGCGCACGCCTGGCGGCGTGCCCGAGCACCCAGCGAGCAGGAGGGTGAGCAGCACAAGCATACAGGCCCACGGGATGCTTCCCGGAGTGAGACACGTCCTCCGATGCAAGGGGCTCCTCCATCAGGGAGCGACACCGCCTCGCATCTCGTGGATCTCCCGAACAACCCAGAGGAACCCCTGATACGCTCTCCTTCAGGAGGCAGAGAGACTGGATGGGGACATCGCTGCTCGCGACGGACGGCTACAAGTTCAGCATGGCGGAGGCGGGGTGGCCACTTCGCAAGGAGACCTTCTATTACACGCACCGCAAGGGCGGTCTCCAGATCGTACCTCTGGACATCCCTGCCTTCGTGCGTGGCCTGCTGCCCGATCCCAAGCCCGAGGACTATGAGTTCCTCTCGCGCAATGACTACGAGATGGGCGTCGGCTTCAAGGCCGCCATCCAGAACAAGGAAAGGCTCGTCATCCACGCCTTGCCTCGCGGCGCGCTCTTCTACCCGAAGGAGCCCGTGCTCTCGCTCTGCGGACCCTCGGCCCTGGTCTCCTGGATCGAGCCGCTGCTGATCCAGCTCAACTTCCGCATCCAGGTGGCCACCCAGGCGCTCGCGGATCGGGACACGCTGGCCCGAGCCCTCGCCGTGCTCACCTGCGAGGAGCAGAAGCGCATCGCGCTGGAGACGCTGGACGCCGTGGGCGTCAAGCCCGTGCCCATGCGCGCCGACCCCGAGGCCTACTCCCAGCGCGTGCTGGCCCAGGTGCGCGAGCTGGTGGAGATCGTCGAGGATCCGAACCGCATCTTCGAGGTGGGCCTGCGCGCCGCCACTTGCCTGGAGCAGCATGAGCTTGCCCTGCGCGCCTGCAAGGAGGCGGGCGTGGCGCGCACCTCCAACGTGGAGGGCGCTCGCAAGCTGGGGATGATCCCGGTGGGCACCATGGGCCACGAGCACATCCAGCGCTACGGCTCGGACGAGGCCGCCTTCCGCGCCATGCGCGAGCGCCGGCCCCAGCGCTCCAGCTACCTGCTGGACACCTATGACACGCTGGCCTCGGGCCTGCCCGCCGCCTACCGGCTGATGCGCGAGGAGCCGAACCGAGGGGACTCCATCCGCTTCGACTCGGGCAACAAGAAGCTCCAGTACCTCTACGCCGTCACCCAGGCGCGGGACCTCGGCGTGCGCCCCGTGAACATCCTCGAGGACGGCCTGGACGCCGCCGCCACCCGCGAGTTCGAGGAGCTGCGCCGCCAGGTGGGCTGGGAGCCCTCCGCGCAGTTCTACGGCTACGGCGGCCACATCGTCGCGCGCACCATGGAGTGCCCCTTCACGCGCGACCGGGTGGCGGCCATCTACAAGCTGTCCCTTACGGGCCACACGCCGACCATGAAGTTCGGCAACGAGGCCGCCGAGGGCAAGCAGAGCGTGCCGGGCGCCCCCATCCTCTTCCGGCGGCGCCATGGCTCCGGGCCCATCGGGCTCATCGGCCAGGAGGGCGAGCAGCCGCCCGAGGGCTACTTCCAGCTCACGGACAGCGCCGCCGAAGCGCCCTCGTTCGTTGGGGCGCAGGCGCCCGAGTCCCAGGAGGGGCGGGTGGCCTATACCCCCGCCACCCAGGAACTGGTGGACCAGCTGCGCCGCCGCCACTTCCCCCAGGCGCGCTAGCGGAAGCGAAGGTTCGAGCGCGGTCCAGCCCCAGCCGCGGCCATCAAACGTGAGCTGCTCGCCGAAGTTCGCGGCGCCAGAACACAGCGATGGCCAGGCTTGGAAGGACGCTCATTGCCGCAGGTCAGCGGGCTTGGGCTCCGGCTTCGTTTCGGAAGAGCGGCGGTTGTAGGACTCTGAGTACACCTTCGCGCGGAAGTGCAGGATCGGATCATCGGACAGCTCGATGCCTGGCACCACTCCGGTGGGATCGAAGACGAACCGCTCGGACTCCCGCTGATCCTCGTACAGCGAGTCGATCACCAGCTGCCCCGCCGGGATTTTCTGCCGATCCTCGGGCCATGGCCGGGTGGCGTCGTGGGTCGGATCACCTGGGTTGGCCAGCTGGAAGACGAGGTTGAACGTGACGCGCTCGCGGCTGACACGCTCCCGGAGCTCGTCGAGCAGGTACTGCTCCGGGCGCTTTCGAGCCTCCGCCGGGCTCAAGGTGGCGGCTCCCGCCGAGGGCACCCAGCGGTAGCGAAAGGCCCTGCGCTGCCCCTGCGCATCCACCAGATGGTAGGCGTGGACACTGTTGTACTGGCAGTGGGCAAAGCTGGGCGCTGGCTTGGTGCCGACAATCCCCCGGATGCCCGGGAGCGCATGGAGATGCGTCAGGATGTACCCGAGCATGCGCAGGGGATGGGGCGAGGCGTTCGGCCGCTGCGCCCGGGTGACCTGGAGGAACTCCTCGGGAGTGCGGGCGACGAAGGCCGGGATGTTCGCGGCGGCCCACGTGGCGTGCTTCCCGGAGGGCAGATCGAACCGCACCGCCAGGCCCAGCACTGCCCCCTGGCGATCCGAGCCCCGGTCTGGAGCATGGGGGCTCCCCGAGGCGTTCGAGAACCGCACGAGCGTATGCACAGGAGGACCCTGGAAGTGCTCCGCGGCCGTCAGCGGCCGGGCTTCAGGCGTCGGAGTAAAGGTCGCGTGGAACACCAGCCCTCTGGGATGGGCCCGGCGGTACCCCTGCACCGTGCCGGTGTGCTTCTCCATGGCATCGACTGCCTCTTGAACTGGGTCCGCCATCGAGGGCTGTGCCTCCTGAATCGAGATGCTGCGAGCTTGCCTCAAGTCCACGAAGACGGGGGCCCCAAACCCCGATCAGTTGGGGCACGGGGCGCCAGCGGCAGCCCAGGTCTCCCACGCGGCGATGAACGTCGCGTACGGCGTGGACACCGGCTCGCGGCCGAAGCCCGGATCCCACCCCCACTTCACGAGCGGATCCTCGAGGTGAACGCGGAGCGCAGCCATGTCCATGCCGCCGTTGCGCGCCGGGTCCTTGACCTGTTCGCACAGGGCGCGCGGCGTGAGGCCGACGAACACGAGCTTTTCCTCGGGCTTCGGCATGTGCCAGCCCTTGATCGAGCCGGGCGGGACATGGAGGCCATAGTTGCTCGGAGGATTCGCCGGGCCGTGGCACGTGGTGCACTCGGCCCCCGCCATGCCGTGCCCCGTGGGCCCACGCTGCACGTTCATCGCGTGCACGCGGCCCTCGGTGCCTTGCAGAGGCGCATCGCCCGCGGGATGGCAGTTCTGGCAGCGCGGGTGCTGGAGCACCGCGCGCACGGTCGCAAATGCAGCCACACCGGTGGCCGGGTCTGGCTTCTCGCCCGTGGGGGGCGTCGTCATCTTGCCGCCGCATCCGGCGAGAACGAGCACAAGCGTCACGAAGGTACGCATCATCGGAGGAAGTCCTATGCGAGGCGCAGCGGCAGCGTGCGCAGCCGTTGCTTGGTAAGCGCGAACACCGCGTTCGCAACGGCGGGAGCGACGGGCGCGGTCGCTGGCTCGCCAATGCCACCCATCTTCGCGTCACTGGGGATCAGGTGAACACTGATCTTCGGCATCTCGAACATGCGAAGCGCGGGATAGTCGTGGAAGTTGCTCTCGATGACCCTGCCGTCCTCGATGGTCAGCTTGCCGTGGAGCGCCGCAGTCAGCCCGAACGCGATCGAGCCCTGGACCTGAGCCTCGATTCCGAGCGGGTTGACCGCGGTTCCGCAGTCGACCGCCGCCGTCACCGCGTGGACCTTGATGCGTCCCCCCTCGACCGAGACCTCCGCGACCTCGGCGATGATCGAGCCAAACGACTCGTGCACCGCGAGGCCCCGCGCCCGGCCCTCGGGGGCGGGCGTTCCCCAGCCCGCCTTGGCTGCGGCCGTCTCGAGTGCGCGCGCGAACCGAGGCTTCCCCTTCAGAAGCTCCAGGCGGTACGCGAGCGGATCCTTGCCGGCGGCGTGTGCCAGCTCGTCGATCATGCTCTCCATCGCGAACGCGGTATGCGTGTGGCCCACGGAGCGCCACCACAGCACGGTGACCGGGGTCTTCGGGGAGTGCAGCGAGACGTGCTTGGACTTCGTGGTCTCGAGATAAGGCGAGTCGGCGACGCCTTCGACTGACGTCGCGTCGATGCCGTTGTGGACCATGAACTTCTCGAACGGAGTGCCAGCGAGGATCGACTGCCCGACGATGACGTGATGCCACGCTGCGGGCAGGCCCGCCTTGTCGATGCCGACGTTGACGCGGTGGACGTAGGCGGGGCGGTAGTACCCACCGCGCATGTCGTCCTCGCGCGTCCAGACGACCTTGACCGGGACGCCGGCCGCCTTCGCGACGATCACGGCCTCGGAGACGAAGTCCGACGCCGGGTTCGCGCGGCGGCCGAAGCCACCGCCGAGGAACGTGGTGTGGATCGTGACCTTGTCGGGCGTCGTGCCCAGGATGTGCGCCGCGGTGCCCTGATCAACGGTCTGGAACTGGGTCCCCGTCCAGATCTCGCAGCGATCACCGTCGATCTTCACGGTGCAGTTGAGCGGCTCCATCATGGCGTGCGCGAGGTACGGCACCTCGTACGACGCCTCGAGCTTGCTGGCGGAGAGGTTGAGCGCTTCCTTCACCTTGCCGGTGTCGGCCACGGTCGAGCCCTCGCCGAGCGAGAGCTGGCGGAACTCGGCGAGGATCTTCTCGGAGCTGGCACCGCCGCCCTCGGGCGTCGACCACTCCGCGCGCACGGCATCACGGCCGAGCTTCGCCGCCCAGAAGTGGCTGGCGACCACCGCGACACCGTTCGCGGTCTGGACGACCTTCTCGACGCCAGGGACCTTCAGCGCATCGGCGGCATCGAACTTCACGAGCTTCGCGCCGAACGCCGGCGGCCGCAGCACGACAGCGGTGCGCAGCCCGGGGAACGAGACGTCGATCCCGAACTGTGCCTTGCCGTTGATCTTCTCGGGCGTGTCGAGCCGGCGCACCTTGGTGCCGATCAGCTTCCACTCCTTCGGCTCCTTGAGCTTCACCGTCTTCGGAGGGGACAGCTTCATCGCCGCCTCGGCGACCGCGCCGTACGTCAGCCTTTCTCCACCGAAGGTGATCACCCCGTTCGCGGCGGAGAGCTTCGCTGGCGTGGTCTTCCATCGCTCCGCGGCTGCGCGCAGGAGCAGCGCCTTCGCCGTCGCGCCCACGTTGCGGTACCGGTCGAACTCGCCATGCGTGGACGTGGACCCGCCCGTCATCTGGATGCCCATGGCGGGGTGGCCGTAGACCGGCGCCGCGGGGGCGTGCTCGCAGCGCACCTTCGACCAGTCACAGTCGAGCTCTTCCGCGATCAGCATCGCCAGGCCGGTCCAGATTCCCTGGCCCATCTCGGAGTGCGCGAGCAGGACGGTGATCGAGTCATCACTGCCGATCCGCAGGAACGCGTTCGGGGACGGCAGCGGCTGCGCGGCCTTGGGCGCGGCGTGCACGATCTTCGGCACATAGAAGCTGATCACCAGCCCCGCCGTGCTCGCCGCCGCACCCGTGAGGAATCCTCGTCGAGAGACTGTCACTTCGCACCTCGCTTCAGCTTCGCGGCGAGCCGGACCGCTTCGCGCACGCGCTCGTACGTCCCGCAGCGGCAGATGTTGCCCGACAGCGCGGCGTCGATGTCGGAGTCCGTCGGATCGGGCTTCTTCTCGAGCAGCGCCACGGCCGTCATGATCTGACCGGACTGGCAGTAGCCACATTGCACGACATCCGCCTCGGACCATGCGCGCTGCACGGGGTGCGAACCGTCCGGTGACAGCCCCTCGATCGTGGTGACCTTGCGCGCACCAACGCTCGAGACGGGGGTGACGCAGGAGCGAACGGGCTTGCCGTCGAGGTGCACCGTGCACGCCCCACACTGCGCCATTCCGCAGCCGTACTTCGTCCCGCTCAGTTGCAGAAGGTCACGCAGGACCCACAGCAGCGGCATGTCGCCGCTGGCTTCCACCTCGCGGACCGAGCCATTGATGTCGAGCTTCATTCCCATGCCACGCCTCTCGTCGTTGTCTCAGGGAGACGAATGGGGTTCACGTCTTGCTGCGAGGTCCGCCACCCGCCATGACGTCAGCATATACTCTCAGCGCTGCGCCTCTGCACTTCGTATTGCAGGCTGTTTGCGCACGTGCTCCACAATGAACTTCTTGAAGGCCCGGGCGGCGGCGGTGAGATAGCCTTCTCCCCGGTGCACGAGCGCCACCTGGCGGCGCGGTCCACCCGGGACCACCTGGACGATGTCGAACTCCCGGGCGGGGTGGTCGCGCGTCATGAGCTCCGGCACCAGCGCCACGCCCAGCCCGCGCTCCACCATGCGGCGCATGGCCTCCGAGTTGTCCGTCTCCAGTACCACCCGAGGTGTCACGCCCCGCGCCTCGCAGGCGGCCTCCAGCGCTCGGGTGCCCGTCATCCCGGGGATGACGACCCAGGGCTCCTCCACGACTTCGGTGAGCGCCACGGCCCGGCCCAGCTTCGTCAGCGGATGGCCTCGGGGCACGGCGAGCACCAGGGGTTCTTCCCACAGCTTCTGCGCTACAAGGTCCGCTCGGCGCACGGGCAGGGAGAGGATGGCCAGATCCAGCACGCCTCGGGAGACGCCTTCCTCCAGCTCGGGGGCGAGGCTCTCGCTCAGCCGGAGCCGCACCTCCGGGTAGCTCCGGGCGAAGGCGGCGATGAGGTCCGGCAGCAGGTACGCCCCCACGGTGTGCAGGGAGCCGAGCGCCAGCGGGCCGTGGGGTATGCCCGAGAGCTGCTCCAGCTCGGCCGTGCCGGCGAACAGCGCCTCGAGGGCCCGCCGGGCATGGGGCAGGAAGCGCTCCCCCGCGTCCGTGAGCACCGCGCCGGCGGGCGTGCGTACCAGCAGGCGGACTCCGAGCTCGGTCTCCAGGGACTGGAGCTGGCGCGAGAGTCCAGACTGGGACAGGCCCAGTCCTTTCGCGGCGGTGGAGAAGCGGCCCTCCTGGGCCACCTGGAGGAATGCTCGGAGCTGTTCGGAGGTCATGCGGTTCTCGCAAGGACTCTATGCGGAAGATGCGATTTCCGCATGGAACGCGCCCGCTTATAGGGAGAGCATGGATGGAAGCGGGATGACGGTGGAGAGCGAGGTTCGCGTCAACTCGGGAGCGGCGCGGCGGGTGGCCACGGGCGCGGTGCTGCTGGCCCTGGTGGTCAGCGCCTTCGAGGGCACGGTGGTGACGAGCGCCATGCCCGTCATCACCCGGGAGCTGGGCGGCCAGGAGCTCTACTCGTGGGTGTTCTCGGCCTTCCTCTTCGCTTCGACCGTGGGCGTGCTCGTCTCCGGCAAGCTGGCAGACCGGCTGGGGCGCAAGCCGGTGTTCCTGGCGGGGATGGGGCTGTTCCTGGCGGGCTCGGCGCTGTGCGGACTGGCCACTTCGGTGCCCGCGCTGATTGCCTTCCGCGTGGCTCAGGGCCTGGGCGCCGGAGCGCTTCAACCCACGACGCTGACGATCAGCTCGGACCTCTACACCCTGCGCGAGCGCGCGGCGATCCAAGGGCTCTTCACCGGAGCGTGGGGGGCCGCGAATGCGCTCGGACCGCTCATTGGGGGGTGGCTGGTGATGCACACGTCGTGGCGATGGGTGTTCCTGGTGAACCTCCCGGTGGGGCTGCTCGCGGCGGGGCTGCTGCACCTGTCGTACCGGGATCCGCCGAAGCGCGCGCAGGGGCCCATGGGCGCATGGGGGCCGTTGCTGGTGGGCACGTGCGTGGCGTTGCTGCTCTTCGCGCTGGAGCCGGGCTCGGCGGTGGTGGTGCGGGGGCTGTGCGCACTGGGCGCGGTGGCGGTGGGCGTGGGGCTGGTGCGCCAGCAGCGGGTGAGCGCCTCGCCGGTGATTCCGCCGGAGTTGCTGCGGGACCGCACCGTGCTCAGCGGCATCGCAGGAGGCCTGTTCGCCGGAGCGTTGCTCTACACGATGTCCACGTGGGTGCCGCTGTGGATGACGGAGCAGGGCGGGCACACCCCGATTGGAGCGGGCCTGGCATTGGTGCCAATGCTGCTGGGCTGGTCGGTGGGCTCCACCCTGGGGGTGAAGGTGCTGGTGCGCGGAGGCATGCGCGCGAGCGCAGGGGCGGGCTTCGTGCTGGCGGCCTGTGGCGCCGGGTTGCTGGCGCTGGCAGCAGCACAGGGGTGGGGCATCGGAGGGGCTTTCGCCTCGCTGGCCGTGCTGGGGGTGGGGCTGGGGCCCGCGGCGAGCACCTCGATCCTCGGGCCGCAGTCGCGTGCGCCGTGGCACCACCGGGGCATCGTCACCAGCAGCCTCTACGCGACGCGGCTGCTGGGGGGCTCGCTGGCGGTGGCGGCGCTGTCACTGGCCCGAGGCCACTTCGCCACGCAGTTCGCCGTGGCCGCGCTGCTCACCGCCACGGCGGCGCTGGGCATGGTGCTGGCGGCGCCGGGCCGTGAGGGCAACGCCGTTCGGGAGTCCTGAATCCGCGCTTGGGGCTGGAGGGCGCGCGCAGGCGTGCAAGGGGCAGGCAAGCGACAGCCTGCGCCGCACAGAGCGCTGCTTTGTCAATCCGTGCGACCGAGTCAGCGAGCCCGCTGAATCTTCGGAGCGTTTCGCCTGCGCTCTCACATGCGGGGGAAGCCGCTGCGGCCTCCCCCGCGTAGCGGTGCTTCTACTGCCGGGGCAGGCCGTCGCGGACGAGCGGCACGCGGTCCAACTGGTAGTCGCTCGCGTAAGAGCCCTCCTGCAGCCGCCTCTTCGCCTCGTAGAAGTTCTCCAGGCTGATGGCCACCTGGAACGAGAAGTCCGTCGAGTAGACGCGCGGATCCATGGAGGTGGCCGCCGGCACGTTCTGGAACCACTGCATCCACTCCTTCGTGCCTCCGTCCTTGGGCGGCTCCTTGCCGCCCGCCGGAGCCGCGCTCGGCGGCACCAGCGCCGTCACCGCGGGGTACTGCGCCGCGATGTGGCAGCTCAGGCACGAGGTGGTGTTCAGGTCCGCGGGCCCGTTCAGCCGCCCGTTCCACCCCAGGTGCTGCGGCGGCAGCTGCGGGGAGGGGAAGATGATGGTCTGCTTCAGCTCCGGGTTGACCTTTGTCTCCGTGGGCGGGAACGGGTTGGTGGTGTTCACCGTGTTCTGGGGATCATTGCCCCATGTGATCCCCACCGGGACGAGGTTCAGGAACTTGTTGGGGTTGTTCACCTGGCCGTTGTACGCGAACGTCCCAAACACCCAGCCCGTCCCGTCTGGCCCCTCGGCGCGCACGTCGCGCACGGCGATGTCCATCTGCAGCAGGTTCACCTTGCCCACCACACGCTTCTTGGAGGTGAAATTCTCGGTGATGTATGCCGTCCACTGCAGGGGGTTCTCGAGGAAGGGGAGCTTGTCAGTCCCCTGGGGCGCGTCGGTGAACAGCAGCTTGGCGAACACGGTGCCCGGCGGGAAGCCGCCGCCGTAGCGTGCGTCCGTTGCCCTGGGGTCCGGGTTCGAGGGGTCCTTCCACATCTGCCCCAGCGTGTACCCTGCCATGTCATTGACCAGGGTGATGGCGTAGACGGAGTAGCCGCCCTTCGCCTTCCCCTTCTGGCCCGGCCCGAGCTGCAGCGGGCTGAGCTGAGCCTCCTTGATCAGCCCGTGGAAACCCTCGGTGCCGCCGTTCGGAGGATAGGCATTCGGCCCCCGCGCGGACGGGTGGAGCCAAGGGATGTGGTACCAGCTGCGCTTGGCGTTCTTGAAGGGGTCCCAATCCGGCAGGTTGCCGTCGAAGGCGTAGTCCCGCACGGCGAGCAGGTAGTCCAGCGGGTTCTTCCGGAAGTCGAGTTTCTGGACGAAGTCCGGCTGCTGCTTCGGCTTGGCGGTGGGGAAGTCCGTCTTCAGCCGGAAGAGCGGCTGGTCCGAGTACTTCTGCATGTACTCATCGACGGTGACCATGTAGCCAAAGTCCGGGAAGGGGTTCTGCTGGAGCTTGTAGCCCTCGGGCTTGCGCAGCAGGGCCGCAGCCTCGGCGGGATCCTTGGCCACGGCCGCCGGAGCGGGCGCGGTGGTCTGGGCGAGGGCCCCAGTGGACACCGCGGACAGCGCCATCGAGGCGCCCAACAAGACAGACTTCGAGAGGCTGCGCCGGCGAAGCCGGGCAGTGAGGGTTTTAGCGTTCATGTTGTATCTTCCTGAGTTGTAGCGGATGGCTGCGTTACACCTTGAGATCGTTCTCACTCACCTCGCAGGCCCTGCGCACCTCCTGCACAGTGGCCGGAGCGTCGAAGCGGAACAGGCCGTCGAGTTTGCGCTCCAGGCGCGAGGCGCGGATGGCCGCCTTCACCGCCAGAAACACACTGGTGGCCAGTACCAGCGGCGGCTCGCCAATCTCCTTCGAGGAGAAGATGCCTTCGGTGGGGCTCGCCGGCACGTCCACTGAGTCGCGCGGGAACAGGGACACGTTCAGCTCCAGCGGGATGCTGGTCACGGCCGGTGGCTTGTAGCGCCAGGTGTTCACCGAGTTGAGGCGTCCGGCCTCCGGCCCACTCGGCTCGAAGGCCAGCTTCTCGGACAGCACGTAGCCGAGCCCCTGGACGAAGGCGCCCTCCACCTGGCCCACGTCAATGGCCGGGTTCAGGCTCCAGCCCATGTCGTAGACGATGTCCGCGCTCAACACCTTCACCTCGCCCGTCAGGATGTCCACCTCCACCACCGAGCACGCGGCCGAGTAGGTAAAGCCCGGGAACGAGTCGTATCCGCCGGGCTTGCCCGTCGAGCTCGCCTTGTAGCCGGGGAGCTCCGGCTGCAGCTCGAGCGGCTTGTAGGTGAGCGCCGGCATGGGCGTCTCGCCTCCCGGGATGGGCGCGGTGAAGGTGGCCGTCAGGCCCACGCGGTACTGGTAGGCCATGGCCACCAGGTTCTGCCAGATGAGCTTCTTGGTCCCGTTGTTGTCCACCTCGGTGCTCCAGCCCGCCTCACCGTAGTTCCAGAAGTCGATGTTCCGGCTGTGGCACCAATCGTTGCCTTGCTCCTTCAGCAGCTCGTAGCCGAAGGCCATCAGCCGCGAGGCCAGATCCTGGCACGTGCGCTTGACCGCCTCGCCGTTATAGGCCGTTCCCGTCGACGCCCCGGTGCCGGTGGGATTGGGAACGACGGCCGTCCTGGCCGCCTCGACCTGGATCTTGTCCATGGGCACGTTGAGCACGTAGGAGGCGATCTGACGGACCTGCGTCAGCAGGCCTTGCCCCATCTCTACGCCGCCCTGGTGGATGATGATGGTGCCGTCGCCGTGGTACACCGAGACGACCGCGGCTGCCTGCTCCAGCATCGCCAGGTTGTAGCCCGAGCCGTACTTCACGGGCATCATCGCCAGCCCCTGCTTGCGCCAGCGGTTGGCCGCGTTGAACGCGTCCACTTGCTGGCGCTTCGCCTCGTAATGGCTCTTCTGCTTCAGGTACGCCCAGACCTGGCGCATGTAGCAGTACGACAGCGGCTGCCCGAACGGCGTTACATCCCCTCGCTCGTAGAGGTTCTTCTCGCGCACGTCCTCCGGCAGCATGCCGATGGAGAAGGCCGCGTCGTCCACCGCGTTCTCCAGCATCAGCTTGCCCTGCACGTCTCCGAATGATCGGAACGCGGTGCTCGGCGCAGTGTTCGTCCGGCACACGTCGATCTGCGACTCGAAGTTGGCGATCCGGTAGGCGTTATCCGAGCGCGTCTGGATGCAGTTGGAGACGACGAAGGAGCAGTCGTAGAAAGCGCCGCCATCGCCCCACATCTTGTTGAGCAACCCGCGGATGAGGCCCTTGTCCTTCGGGTTCACCTCGCCCCGGTCGATGGCGATCTGGTACTGGGCGAAGTAGGCGTGGCGCTTGCCAATCATCGCCGTATCCTGCTCGCGAGACAGGACCAGGCGCACCGGCCGCTTGGTGGCCTGCGCGGCGATGGCCGCCGCCCCCGCCACGAAGCGGGCCTGCTCCGTCTTGCCGCCGAAGCCACCGCCCACCGGAGGGACCTGCACTTCGATGCTGTTGTAGCTCGCGCCCAGCGCCATGGCAGTGGTCTGGTGCATGGAACTGGGGCTCTGCGAGGAGGGCCGGATGAGCATGCGATGGTTGTCCAGGGGCTCGGCGATCGCTGCCTGCGTCTCCATGTAGAAGTGCGCCTGGCCCCCGCACGTCTGCGTGCTCTCGACGATCTGGCAGGAGATGCCGTCCAGCGTCCCTGTCCGGTTGACGATCGTCCGGTCGATCCGCTGCTCCGGTGTGTCCTTGGGAGTGACCCAGTCGAACCGGCTCCCGTTTCGCGTCACCTTCCAGATGTGTGACACGGAGGGTGACTGGGTGGGGTAGTCCGGGTAGACGCTCCCCAGGCGGATGGCATCATCGAGGGTCAACACCGGCTCCGACCACCAAGTCGGGGACTGCTTCAGCGAGCGAAGCTGCAGCCTCGACTCGGGCTTGACCGGAGCGTAGCCGATGCAGCGCTCGGTGACGTACCCGGCGATGCGCTCGGCCTCCTGCTCCGTTCTCGCCAACACCAGCGCGATGGACTGGCCCACATAATTCACCTCGCCAGCGGCGAAGAGCGGCTGGTCGGCCCCCATGCCCTGATTGTTGATCCCACCGTCCTTGAAGACCTCGGCGGTGATGAGATCGACGAAGCCACCGTAGCGGCTCGAGAGGTGCTTGCGCAGATCGCCCGCGCTGGCAGCCTCGTCACTGCCAGGGATGATGAAGTGGAAGGTGGCCAGAGCCCGCCGGCTCAGGACGAAGGAGGCGTTGAGGGTCCTCGGAGGGACCGGCAGCTCATGGGTGTAGTGCAACTGCCCGGAGGCCTGCTGCATCGCCGTGTCCTTGATGTAGGGCTGCGCGACGGGCGCCTTGTAGGGCTGGGGCTTGTAATCCTGCGTGCCGTCGCTGACTCCCCAATTGCCCCATTTGATCTCCCCCGCCGATTGGAGCGCATGAGGGACCTCGCCGCCCCGCTCCAGCAGCGTCTTCACCACGGCCTTGTAGAGGAACGCCGTGGCCAGCTGCATCCGGTACTCATTCGTGAAGCCCTCCGACGGCAGCCCCTGCATGCGCAGGGACCAGCGCGTCAGCTCCACGCCCACCTCGTCGGCCAAGCTCTTGGCCAGCGCTGGGACGGCCGCCAATGACAGTGTCTTGCCCTTCAGCGCTTGCTCCGTCTTCCGGGCGCGCCACGGGTAGGGAGCAATGCCTCCGAACACCACCACCGCCTCTTCTACTTCCAGCGACTTCGACAGCTGCAGCCGGCTGGCCCCGTTGAGGATGCTGTGCGCATTCACGTCTCGCAGCGCCACCTTCTGCGCCAGGACGACTTCGTTCTCCTTGCCGAACGGCACGTGGTAGGCCAGCAGCACGATGCTGTCCGCCAGCTTGGGGTTGGCGATGACCTGCTCCACCAGCTCCAGGGCCGTGGCGCGCCGCGGCTGGGCTGCCTCGCCTTCCTGCGTGTCCAGGTACTCGATCTGCGCGTCGATGGCGGCCAGCACCGTGAACACATCCGACGGGAACGGCTCGCCGGTGCCCTCGGCCATGTGCTTGAGCACCAGCATCGTGTTGCCGCCCAGCGACGCCGCGTTGCGGACGATCCGCCCGGCGGTCCGACGCGCCATGAAGCGCGTGGCCCCCAGCCGCGTCGTCTCCGGGTAGTCCGTCTCCTCGTGCTTCCGGGCCTGGGCCTCGCCCACGGAGAGCATCGTGCGCTCCAGCACCCGGATGAACTCGCTGTAGTTCATTCCAGCCCCGACGCGCAGCCCGCCCTCCGTCTCCTTGGGCTCCGCGTTCAGCTCCGGGATGGACCGGATGTCCAGGTAGATATCCGCCTCCAGGTACTCTTCTTTGTAGATGCCGTAGGCGGTGTTGGAGTGGACCAGGCGCACCTTCTTTCCCTGGAACTGGCGCATGAGGCGGGCCAGCTCCACCAGGCTGGTGGGGGTGCGCCACACGCGCGCGCCGTCGTCCAGTGACACGCCGCTGGCAGCCACCTGCGCCGCGGGCGGGAACGGAATCACGACGCGTGGGGCGGGGACCTGGTGCGCGGCGTAGTCATCCGGCAGGCACTCCATCCGGTTCTCTGCGTCCTCCTTCGTCCAGTCGGAGGCGAAGGTCTTCATCCCGGTGAGGATGGAGCGGTAGCCCGTGCAGCGGCACAGATTGCCGTCGAAGATCTCCTCGATCTCGCGCTTGGTGGCCTTGGGGTGGTTGGTGATGAACTCCGACATGTTCATCACGAAGCCCACGGTGCAGTAGCCGCACTGCGTGCCGTTGTTCATCGCCAGCCGGTGGGCCACCGGGTTCATGCCCTCGTGCGAGAACTCCGTGGGGTGGATCGGCACCTCCTGCCGAAGCTCCGCGGTCAGGGTCTGGGGCTGGGCCTTGTTGACGCGGGCGATCACCTCCAGGCGCTTTTTGTTGGCCGCCTGCTGAGCTTCCACCACCGCCGGCTGGGGTAGGGTCTGCAGCTCTGGCAGCGCGCCCCCGCGGGAGTAGAGGGCGGAGTGGGACAGGTTCCTGGGGTTCGGCCGCCGCGCGGCGCCCGTGCCCTCCACCGTCGTCACCACCAGGCCTTCCAGCGCCAGCACCGGGCGCAGGCAGGAGTTGATGGCGCGATGCTCGGCGTGGCGCTCCTTCTCGTTCCAATTCGAGAGGATGACGGTACAGCCACCGCATCCGCCCTGTCCGCAGGGCTTCTTCGGGCCCGCCAGCGCGACCTCGGGAGAGCGCAGATAATCAATCAGCAGCAGCTCCGGTGACGGGTCCTCGATGGTGACGGGCCTGCCATTGAGGAAAAACGACACTTGCTTGGCCATGAAGTCCTCGATGAAAAGGGCGGGACATTAGTGGTGCTTTTTCAACAAATCAATTGCCTGTATGGCCTGGTTTTGCCAAGAGTCTCACTTCCGCGCGGACCCGTCACGGTGACCGCGCTTTCACCTCTGGGGGCCTCCCATGCGGCGCATCGTCCCAAGTCTTGTCCTGGTCAGCCTGTGGTCCGCCTGCGTCCGTACGACGCCCGCGCCCTCCGAGGCCTCACAGCCGAAGAATCCGGCCGCCTCGTCCGTCCGCGCGGCTCCTGACAAGGTGGCCGAGGAGTTCAACCTGCGTCCCCTTGCGTCCGGAATCACGCCCAACGGGGCGAACGCCGCGGGCAGCCCCAACGGCGGCCCCGGCACGGCGGTCCCCTTTGGGTTCTATCTGCTGGCACTTTCCTGGGCTCCCAACTTCTGCTGTGGCCACCCGGACAAGGAGGAGTGCCAGGGTTTGAGTGGCAGTTTTGGAGCCACCCATCTGACGATCCACGGCCTCTGGCCGAGCTACACGGATGCGGAAGCCCAGCAGGCAGGGTCCCAATACGCCTGGCCCCAGTACTGCGCCCCCTACGGCTCCTGCACCTCGAAGAACCCTCCGTCCGGCTGCTTCCCGGATCCCTCCACCATTCCAGAGGCCATGAAAATCTATGGTCCCGGCTACGTGTCCGATAACGACTTCCTGGCGGACCATGAGTGGCCCAAGCACGGGAGCTGCACGGGCCTGGACTCCGGCACCTACTTCTCCTCGGCCATCACCGAGCTGAAGGCCCTGCCCGGTGACCAGGGGACCCCGGCGCTGCTGGCGCAAAACGTGGGCGGCACGGTGTCAGCCACGGAGCTGCGGGCTGCCTTTGGCTCCCCCGAGTCCGTCGTGCTCAGTTGCGACTCGAACTGCAACCTCACGCAGGTGGGCATCTGCCTGAAGAACACGGGCCTCGGTTCGGTCCCATCCCAAGTCCGGACCGCCTGCCCGAACAACACGACGCAGTCCGCTTACGACAACGGCTGTTTCGTTAATCATTGCCAGAACGTGACGATCCAGGCTGCGGGCCAGTGCTCCTCCGGCGGCTCCAGTTCCAGTGGGACGGGCGGCAAGTGCAGCAGCCCGAACCAGGGACCCTCATGTACTGAAGACTCGGCCTGTGTCTCCCAGGGCTACCTGCGTTGCGCGAAGTCAGGCTGCTGCACCACGGTTCCCCTCTAAACGCAACCGCGGCAAGACGGGACAGGAGATAACGCCCCATCGTCGCGGTCCTGTTCCAAGGCCTGCATCGCATAAGCCAGGTGTCAGTTCCCGGTCAGGGGAAGACACACGTCCGGCGCCTGGCGGATGCTGGGATGCGCGACGCCGTCAGCGTCCGTCACCGCTGGTGAGCTTCAGTCCAACGATGGAGATGAAGAGCAGCGCGAGGAAGAAGAGGCGCGACCCGGTGACCGGCTCGCGGAAGAGCACGATGCCAAGAATGGCCGCGCCCAAGGCCCCGATTCCCACCCATACAGCGTAGGCGGTGCCGATGGGCAGGCTTCGGGCTGCGAGCGCAAGCAAGCCGATGCTGGCGATGAGGGCGGTGACGGTGAAGAGACTGGGGAGGAGCTTGGAGAAACCATCGGTGTACTTGAGGCCGATGGCCCAGCAGACCTCCAGCAACCCGGCGACGACCAGGAGAACCCACGACATGACAGCACTCCTTCAGTAGGCGTCGTCTTGTCGTGACCGGGTACGGCGCACCTCTCGTCCGGGCCCGATGCGCTCTCCTAAGCCCATCGAACAGGGCGGCATATAACCACGCGCCGCGTCCCCGTCCAGAGGAGAGCAGCCGACGAGCCGAGCCCGCAAGGGGGAGCCGGGGCACGCACCTCGGCCAGCGGAAGCAGGGGAGGGGGCCCGGCCGCTCGCGTGCCCTCCGGGAATGCGTGCGGACGTTTATGGCCGAGTCGAGGGGGCTGCGGTTTAATCCGCGCCCCAGCGCGCCCCGAGTCCCCCCGGAGGGGCCCCCGACGGCGCGCTCAGACGAGAGAACCGTATGAATGCCCGTGCCCTGAAGATCGCCCCGTTCCTGTTCGGTTCGGGGCTGTGCGCATTGATCTACCAGACCGCGTGGCAGCGAGAGCTCCGGCTCATCTTCGGCGCCTCCACCGCGGCCTCGGCGGCGGTGCTCGCCATCTTCATGGCCGGCCTCGGCTTGGGCGGAGCGCTGCTGGGCTCTCGCGCCGACAAGCACCGCCGTCCCCTGGAGCTCTACGGCAACCTGGAGGCCCTCATCGCCGTGAGCGCGGCGCTGACCCCGGCCCTGGTGTGGCTGGCCCGCACGGTCTATGTGGCGCTCGGCGGCACCGTGTCGCTGGGGCTGGTGGGTGGCAGCATCGTGCGGCTGGTGCTCTCCGCGCTGCTGCTCGCCGTGCCTACGGTCCTGATGGGGGGCACCTTGCCCGCGGCAGCCCGCGCGGCGGAGACCCCCGATGACGTGCGGCGGCGCGCCCTGGCTGTGCTCTATGGCGTGAACACCCTGGGCGCCGTGGCTGGCGCCGCCCTGTCCACCTTCTTCCTCTTCGAAGTCTTCGGCACCCAGCAGACGCTGTGGCTGGCGTGTCTCGTCAACGGGCTGGTGGCCGTGGCCGCCCGCGTGGCCTCGCGCTCGCTGCCGGAGCAGAGTGTCCCCGCCGCCGCCCCCGTGGTGGCGCCCGAGACCGCTTCCGGAGCCGAGCCCGCAGCGGCCTCCGTGGCCAAGGCCCAGGTGGGGGTGGCGCCGCCCCGGTTCGTGCTGGGCGCCGCGGCGGCGGTGGGCTTCGCCTTCCTGCTGATGGAGCTCGTCTGGTACCGGATGCTGAGCCCGCTGCTGGGTGGCTCCACCTTCACCTTCGGCCTCATCCTCATCGTCGCGCTGCTGGGCATCGGCCTGGGCGGCGCGGCCTACGCGGCGTGGGGACAGGACCGGCCCGCGACGCTGCGCGGCTTCGCGCTCACGTGTCTGGCCGAGGCGCTCTTCATGGCGCTGCCTTATGCGCTGGGAGACCGCATGGCGGTGCTCGCGATGATGCTCCGGCCGCTCGAGGGATTCGGCTTCCTGGGGCTCGTGTCGAGCTGGGCCGTGGTGGCCTCGCTCGTCATCTTCCCGGCGGCCTTCATCTCCGGCGTGCAGTTCCCTCTGCTCCTGGCACTGCTGGGCCGCGGCCGGGAGAATGTGGGCCGCGAGGTGGGCCTCACGTACGCGTGGAACACGGTGGGCGCCATCATCGGCTCGCTGGCCGGTGGCTTCGGGCTGATGCCGCTGCTGACGGCGCCCGGAACGTGGAAGCTCGCGGTGGCGCTGCTGCTGGTGCTGGGGGGCGGCGCCTTCGTGCTCTCGCTGACGCGGGAGAAGCAGGCCGGCCGGCTCTGGCTGCCCGCCGCTGTGGGCGCTCTGGCAGCCGTCATGCTGATGCAGGAGGGCCCCACCGCGGGCTGGCGCCACAACCCCATCGGCGCGGGCCGGGCCCGGCTGGAGCGGCCCACCCTCAATACGCTGCGCACCTTCCTGGAGACGCCTCGCCGGGAGATGAAGTGGGAGTACGAGGGCCTCGAGAGCAGCGTGGGCGTCCGTCTCGTGGATGGGCCCTCGTTCTATGTGAACGGCAAGTCGGACGGAAACAGCATCGGCGATGCCTCCACCCAGGTCATGAGCGGCCTGGTGGGCATGCTGCTGCACCCGCAGCCGAAGCAGGCGCTCGTCATCGGCCTGGGCACCGGCAGCACCGCCGGGTGGATGGGCTCGGCTCCGGACATGGAGCGCGTGGACGTGGTGGAGATCGAGCCCGCCATCCTCAAGTTCGCCGAGCAGTGCTCTCCGGTGAACCAGAACGTCCTCTCCAACCCCAAGGTGCACACCTTCATCGGAGATGCGCGCGAGGTGCTGCTCGCCTCGCAGAAGCAGTACGACATCATCTTCTCCGAGCCCTCCAACCCCTACCGCGCCGGCATCTCCAGCCTCTTCACCCAGGACTTCTATCAAGCGGCGCGGCAGCGGCTGGCCCCCGGCGGCATCTTCATCCAGTGGCTCCAGGCGTATGAGATTGACGCCACGACGATGCGCAGCGCCTACGCCACGCTGGCCTCGGTGTTCCCGGCGGTGGAGACGTGGCAGACGAACAGCGCGGACCTGCTGCTCATCGCCACCGAGGCGCCGATCTCCTACGACGCGGACCGGATGCGGGCCCGGTTGACCCAGGAGCCCTTCCGCAAGGCCGCGCTCGTGGCGTGGCAGACGGACGAGCTGGAGGGCGTGATGGCCCACTACCTGGGCAACGACGCGCTCACCCGGAACCTGGCCGAGGGCCAGGAGGCGCTCATCAGCACGGACGATCGCTCCTTCATGGAGTTCGCCATCGCCCGGACGGTGGGCCGCCGGGAGTTCCTGTCGCTGCGGGTAATGCTGCGCGCGGGCGCCTCGTCCCTGCAGGCGAACCGGCCCACGGTGAGCCGCGGCTCGGTGGACTGGGAGCGCGTGGAGCAGCAGCGCATGCTTGCGGCGGCCTCCTCCCAGAACCTGCTGCTGACGCCGCCGCTGAAGTTCACCCGCTCCGTGCAGGAGCGCCGCGAGTTCCTGGAGCTGCTCTCCCGGGGTGACGCGGCGGGCGCTGTGCGCAGGTGGCGCGAGGCCGGGTGGCAGCCCAAGGGCCTGCTGGAGCTGACGATGGTGAGCCGCGCGCTGGCGCAGACGGCCGACGAAGCCGCGATGCCCTTCCTGGAGCAGCTGCGGACGCTGGCGCCCATGGAGGCGGATGTGCTGCTCGGCGAGCTGCGGCTGCGCCAGGGCCGGTGGACGGAGGCCTTCAACGCGCTGGATCAGGCCTACGACGCGCTCCGCCGCGAGCCCTGGGGCCAGCGCACGGTGACGAGCCTGCTGATGCAGGCCACGCAGGAGCTGGCGCAGAAGGAGCCCTCGCTGGGCCGCCGCCTGTATGCCCGCTTCGAGCAGCCCTTCGCCGCCTACGCCCTGGAGACGCAGCGCCACAAGGTGCGGCTTGCCCTGGCCAAGGTGCTGGACTGGCACGGGCTGTGTCAGGCGGCGCTCGAGCCCTACGCGCAGCACCCGCTGTGGCAGGAGCAGTTCCTCGCCGAGCGCTACGAGTGCTACGAGACCACCAAGAGCCCCCTGCGCGAGCAGGCCTTGGCCTCGCTCACCGAGTTCCTCGCGGACGAGCCTCCGCCGCTCTTCCAGCAGCTTGGCTCGGGCGCAGGTGGCCCGGAGGCCGCCCCCGCGGACGCCTCCCCGTCTGTCTCCGAAGACGACCTGCGCTGAGCCTTCGCGGGCCCGCCTCCGAGGCGAGGGGCGGGCTCAGGGCGTGAGAGCCGCTGGGAGATCGAGCACCATCCGGGTGCCGCTCCCGGGCTGGCTCTCCACCTGGAGGTGCCCGCCCCAGGACTCCACCAGTTGCCTGACGACAGGCAGCCCCAGGCCGGTGCCGGAGCCGGGGGGCTTGGTGGTGAAGAAGGGCTCGAAGATGCGGGCCAGCACCTCCTGCGTCATGCCCGGGCCGTTGTCCTTCACCCAGGCCTCGATGCGCCCGTCCACCTTGCGCTGCACGCCGGCCTCGATGGTGGGCCCGTTCACGGCCGTCACCGCGTCCGCGGCGTTGCCGAGCAGGTTGAGGAACACCTGCTGCGCATGCACGGGGTTGCCGCGGATGCGACAGTCCTCTCGCGACAGCACCAGGGAGACATGGGCGTGGCGGGTGCGCCCCGTGAGCCGCAGCATCTGATCGACTTCCTCCAACACGCGGCAGAGGTTGGCCTCGGGGACGGGACCCTCGTCGGGACGGGCGATGCGCAGCAGGGTGCGCGACAGCTCCGTGACGTGGTTGGACACGTGGGTGAACAGCTCCCGGGGATTCAGCTCCTCTCCTCCCACGGGAGGCGGCGTGATGCCGGGCCTGGACAGCTCGAGGGCGCTGCGCAGCACGTGGGCGATGTTGTTCAGCTCGTGGCTGACGCCCGCGGCGAAGGTGCCCAGCATGGCCAGCCGGTCCACCCGCAGCACCTGCTGGCGCAGCTGCTCCACCGTGGCGAGCGCGTGGTCCCGCTCGGAGGCCAGGAGCCGGTGGTAGGCGCGCACCTTGAGCAGGTTGGACACGCGCGCCCTCAGCTCGGCGCCATGCACGGGCTTGCGCAGGAAGTCGTCCGCTCCGACTTCCAGCCCTTGTACGAGGTCTCTCCGATCATCCATCGCCGTGACGAGGATGACGGGAACGTAGTCCGGGTGCAGGCGCTCCCGGAGGCGGCGGCACACCTCGAAGCCGTCCATCCCGGGCATCAGGACGTCCAGCAGCACCAGATCCGGGACTTCCTCCTCCACCGCCTCCAAGGCCTCCTCTCCGCTCGCGCAGCCACGGAGGCGGTAGTCCATGGGTTGCAGCAGGGCCTCGGCCGTGGTGCGGCTGAGGGTGTCGTCATCCACGACGAGCACTCGCGGCGTTTCGCACATGGAGCGGCTCACAGAGGACTCAGAGGAGAGCAGCTTTGAAGCCATTTCCCTGGATTATAGCAGTCCCAAGGAAGGCGCTTCTTCCCTCTAGGCCGTATCAAGACGAGAAGTGAAACCTACCCGTGAGGGTATGCCTTACCGGTTCTCTGGAAAGGTTGCGTAGAATCGTCACTCGCGGGTCAGCGCCCCTGTGCCCGCGTCTTCGAGGAGAGACCGCCTTGCGTTTCCCGCGACTTGTGTGGTGGCTCCTGGCCCTGGGACTGGGGCTGGCGGCGTGCAGCGACTCAGGCAAGCTGGCGGTGCAGGGGGTCGCCGCCCCCTCGAAGGCCGTTGAAGCCACGCCCACGCCCGCGCCCACGGTCCGGAAGGTGGCGCTGGTGATGAAGACGCTCACCAACCCGTTCTTCGTCGAGATGGAGCGCGGCGCCCGCAGGGCGGAGAAGGAGCTGGGCCTCGAGCTGCTGGTGAAGACGGCCTCGCAGGAGACCTCCATCGAGCAGCAGATCCAGATCGTCGAGGAGCTGATCCGGATGAAGGTGGAGGCCATCGTCATCGCGCCAGGAGACTCGCAGCGGCTGGTGCCAGTGCTGAAGGCCGCGCAGGACGCGGGGATTCCCATCATCAACATCGACAACCGGCTGGATCCCGAGGCGCTGAAGAAGCACGGGCTGATCAGGGTCCCCTTCGTCAGCGTGGACAACGCGAAGGCGGCGTACGAGTCGGCGCGGTTCATCGCGCGGCAGGTGAGCAAGCCCACGCAGGCGGTCATCCTCGAGGGCATTCGCAGCGCGGACAACGCACGCCAGCGCAAGGAGGGCGCGGAGCGGGCGTTCAAGGAGAACCCGCTGATTCGCATCGTCGCGATGGAGACGGCGAACTGGAAGATCGACGAGGGCTATGAGGTGTCCCGGAAGCTGTTCATGGCCCACCCGGACATCACGCTGGTGTTCTGCGCCAACGACATGATGGCGCTGGGGGCGCTCAAGTACCTGAAGGAGGCCGGCAAGCAGGGCGTGAAGGTGGCGGCGTATGACGCGCTCGACGAGGCGCGCGCGGCGGTGAAGGCGGGGACGCTGGCGGTGACGGTGGACCAGCAGGCCGCCGAGCAGGGCTATCGGGGCATCCTCCTGGCCCACCGGGCACTCGAGGGCGAGTCGCTGCCCGAAGTGACGCTCATCGATACGCGGCTCGTGACGGTGGAGGCGGTGAAGTAGCCCTGTCCCGGCTCCCTGTGGCGCTCCGCTCCTCCATCACCTTCAAGCTGATCGGCTACCTGCTGGCCGTGAGCGTGGCGCCGTTGCTCATCTTCGGCGTGACGTCCTACGAGCTGGCGCAGCGGGCCATGCTCCAGCTGGCCAGCGAGTCCAACGCGCGGCTGCTGGCGGACCAGCGCGACTACCTGCTGCTGCAGTCGGAGCAGCTGGCGAGTCTGGCCACCAACATCGCGGGCGTGGAGGACATCGGCAACGCGCTGGCCTCGGCCGAGGTGAACGACAGCTATTCGGCATTGGTGACGCAAGCGAAGGTGGGCTACATCCTGAGCGGCTACAGCAGCCTCAAGGGGCTGGTGTCCATCGATCTGTTCACCCCGCAGGGCCAGCACTTCCACGTGGGAGATACGCTGGACACCTCCACGGTGCTCACGGAGCTGAGCAAGCGGCTGTACGCGGCGACGCTGGCCTCGAAGCAGTCCATCGTCTGGCACGGGGTGAAGGACAACGTGAACGCGGCCTCGGCCCACCGCAAGGTGCTGGTGGCCACGCGGTTGATCCGGCGGGTGGATCCGGCGCACCTGGAGCCCGAGCCGGTGGGCATCGTCGTCATCAACTCGTCCATCTCGCACCTGTACGAGCACTTCCTGGGGCTGGACCTGGGGGTCGGCAGCTACCTGATGGTCGCCGACAACGAGGGGCGCCTGCTGTTCCACCCGGACAAGAGCCTGATCGGTGAACCCCTGCTGCTCGAGTTCCAGAGGCTGCTGGCGGGGGCGAGCGGCACCGTGGCCCTGGAGCTGGGAGGGCAGGAGGTGCTGCTCAACCACCTGCGTGTGGAGGAGCTGAACTGGCAGGTGATCAGCATCGTGCCGCACGCCACGCTGACAGCGCCCATGGCGAAGATTGGCAACGCGTGGTGGGCCGTCCTGGTGGCGTGCTTCGCCGCGATTGGCGCGGTGGCGGTGCGCTACTCGCGGCGGGTGGTGGAGCCCATCCGCGCCATCTCCGGGGGCTTCCAGGACATTCAGGAGGACCGTCTGGACCGGGTCCGGCCGCTGTCACCGGCGCCCACGGAGGATGAGATCTCGGAGATGGTGAGCTGGTTCAACGCGTTCCTGGACAACCTGAACGCGCGGCGGCGCTCGGAGGAGGAGCTGAGGCAGGCGAAGGAGGCGGCCGAGAGCGCCAACCGGTCCAAGGGCGAGTTCCTGGCGAACATGAGCCACGAGATCCGCACGCCGATGAACGCCATCCTGGGGATGACGCAGCTGGCGCTGGAGGCGGAGTCTCCCCAGGAGCGGCGGGACTTCATCCTGAAGGCGCGGCGCTCGGCGCAGTCGCTGCTGGGGATCATCAACGACATCCTGGACTTCTCGAAGATCGAGGCAGGCAAGCTGGAGCTGGAGAGCGTGCCGCTGTCCTTGAGTGAGCTCGCCGCCGAGCTGGCGGACGTGTTTGCCAGCTCGGCGCGAGACAAGGGGCTGGAGCTGCGCTTCGAGATGTCTCCTGAGCTCCCGAATGCCCTGTCGGGAGACCCGCTGCGGCTGCGGCAGGTGCTGCAGAACTTGATCAGCAACGCGCTGAAGTTCACCGACTACGGCCAGGTGGTGGTGCGAGGGCAGCCGGTGTCTACCGAGGGAGACCGGGTGGTCTGCCGGTTCACCGTGAAGGACACGGGCATCGGCATCGCGGCCGAGCACCTGCCGCGCCTCTTCCAGTCCTTCTTTCAGACGGACAGCTCGGTGACGCGCCGCTACGGAGGCACGGGGCTGGGGTTGGCCATCAGCAAGCGGCTGGTGGAGATGATGGGGGGCCGCATCGGCGCGGAGAGCGCGTCTGGGAGGGGCAGCTGCTTCTGGTTCGAGCTGCCCCTGGCCCGGGTCTCCGGCAACGAAGTCCCCAGAGGAGAGCCGGAGCCCTCGCTCCCGCGGGGGGCGAGGATCCTGCTGGTGGAGGACAACCCGCTGAACCAGGAGGTGGCGCTGCACTTCCTGAGGAAGGCGGGGCTGGAGGTGGTGGTGGCGGAAAATGGCGCTGAGGCCCTGGAGCGTGTGGCTCAGGGCCGTTACGACGCGGTGTTGATGGACTGCCAGATGCCGGAGATGGATGGATACGAGGCCACGCGGAGCATCCGCGCGATGCCCCAGGGCTCCCAGTTGCCCATCATCGCCATGACGGCCAATGCGCTGGCGGGCGATCGCCAGCGCAGCTTGGACGCGGGCATGAACGATCACCTGAGCAAGCCGATCGATGCCAGCCGGCTCTACCAGACGCTGGCGAGGTGGCTCGCGCAGCCCTCGCGAGGCGAGGCGCCGCGGGAGCCATCCCCTGCCGAGGAGTCTCGCACGATGAACCGCCCGGATCCGCGGCATGTGAACCTGGACGACGCGCTGGCCAACCTGGACGGGGACATGGCCCTGTACCGGCGGGTGGTGGGGCTGTTCCTGGTGGATGCGCAGGTCTGCTGGAAGCGCTTCCAGGCAGCGGTGGCGGCGGGGGACCGTGAGACGGCCACCCGGGCGATCCACACCTTGAAGAGCTTGGCGGCCAGCGTTGGCGCCGAGGCCCTGAGGGACCACTCCCGGACGCTGGAGGCGGCCTCGAGGGAGGGAGACGCGCCCGCCGTCAAGTCAGGGACTCCCGCGGTGGAGCAGGAGCTGGGGCAGGTGCTGGCGGCGCTTCAGGCCTTTCTGCAGGCTTCCCCCGGGTAGTGGCCACCTGGCCCGGTATGATGGAGTGAACGCCCGCTTGGGAAGCCACCTTCGGAGAACGCCATGTCCCTGCCCATTCCCCGCTTTCATGAGGACGCTCGCGCGGGGCAGCTCTACCTCGAACGTGCCGCTGACGTGGCCAAGGAGGCCCGGCTCTATGCCGAAGCGAACCGCATCCGCCCCGCCCGCGAGGACAAGGTCCGCATCGCCGCCTTCGGCATCGACGTACAGGTGGCTTTCTGCACCCCCGGCGCCAGCCTCTTCGTCCCCGGAGCCGTGGAGGACACCCAGCGCACCCTTCGCTGGCTCTACGCGAACCTGGGGCGCGTCACCGAGCTCGTGTTCTCGCTGGATACCCACCGGGTGTTCCAGATCTTCCACCCCTCGTGGTGGCAGGACGCGGGCGGGCAGCCGCCTCCGCCGCTCACGGTCATCACCGCCGATGACATCCGCCAGGGCCGCTGGCGCCCCACGCGCCACCCGGAGGAGAGCCTCGCCTACTGCGAGCGGCTCGAGACCAGCGGCAAGTACGTGCTCACCGTGTGGCCGTTCCACGCGCTGCTCGGAGGCCTGAGCCACTCGTTGGTGCCCGCCATGTACGAGGCCAGCTTGTTCCACGCGCTCGTGCGCGACACGCCCACCTGGTTCGAGCTCAAGGGCGAGCACCCGCTCACGGAGAACTACTCCGTGCTCTCGCCCGAGGTGACCGAGGTGCGAGGCCAGAAGGTCGGTGAGTTCAACACCCGCCTCTTCGACCACCTCATGTCCTTTGATCGTGTGTACGTGTTCGGGCAGGCCAAGTCCCACTGCGTGCTGTCCACGCTGAGGGACCTGCGCCAGCACATCGAGCGCACGGATCGCTCGAAGATGGGCCGCGTCGTCATCCTCGAGGACGCCATGAGCCCGGTGCCCGCGCCGCCGCTGGATCCGCTGCCGGCCGCGCTCGACTTCCCGCGCGTGGCGGATGAGGCGGTCCGCGAGTTCCAGCAGGCGGGCATGCGCGTGGCGCGGACCACGGATCCCCTCGACGTGTGAGCCAGGTTCCTCGCTGGGGGATCGTGCTGGCTGTGGCGCTCTGCGTGCGCGGGGCGTACCTGCTCACCGCGCACGGCCCGGCCTTCGAAGCGCCGCTGATCGACGCGGACTACTACGACTTCCTGGGCGAGCAGCTGGCGCGCGGGCAGGGCTTTCCCGAGGGGCCCTTCTGGCAGCCGCCGCTGTACCCGATGCTGCTGGGCGCCCTGTACTGGCTCGGTGGGCACAGCTTGTGGTGGCCGAGGCTGCTGCAGGCGGTGCTGGGCTCTCTCACCGCCGTGCTCGCCGCGAGGGTGGCATGGCGCCTCTCGGGCCGCCCGGCGGTGGAGCTGATCGCGGGGCTGCTGGTGGCGCTGCATGGGCCGCTCGTCTTCTATGACGGGGAGCTGCTGTCCACCTCGCTCGGCACGTTCCTGGGCGCCGCGGCGCTCTGGCTCGCCGTGCGCGAGCCTCCCTCCGGGTGGATGGCGCTGGCGTGTGGGGCGTGCATTGGCCTTGGGGCGCTCGCGGTGGCGCCGCTGCTGCTGCTCCTGCTTCCGCTGGGCTGGGCGGTGGCGCGGAGCCGGCCGATCCGAGCCGCGCTCTGTGTCGTGGCCTGTGCCGCCCCGGTGCTCTGGGCCACGGCCTTCAACCACTCCCGCACGGGAGAGTGGCTGCTCATCTCCGCCAATGGAGGCATCAACCTCTGGCTGGGCAACAACGCGGACGTGGACCGGAGCATGGCCATCCGTCCGGGTGCGGCCTGGGAGGCGCTGGTGGATGAGCCCTCGCGCCAGGGCTTCCATACGCCCGGCGCCCAGGATCGCTACTTCACGCGGAAGGTGTTCGTCTTCTGCCGCGAACAGCCTCTCCGCTGCGTGAGCAACCTTATATGGAAGGCCCGGCTGCTGCTCGTGGCCCGCGAGCTGCCTCGCAATGAGGACCTCTATGTCGTGCGCTCCCAGTCCCCGGTGCTCTGGGCGCTGACCGCGAGGCCTGGGGGCGTGGCGCTGCCGTATGCGCTGCTGTGGCCGCTCGCGGCGGTGGGCGGCGTGGCGCTCTGGCGCAAGCGGAAGGAGGGCGCCGAGCAGGCCCGCAGAGCGCTCACCGTGGCGGGGACCGCGCTCATGCTGGCGGCTCCGTCCATTGTCTTCTTCGTCTCCGGCCGCTACCGCGCGCCACTGGCGCCGATGCTGTGCGTGCTCGCGGCGCTGGGGCTCCTCGTGCTGTGGGAGTCGCGCGGGGCTGCGCGCGCTGTGCCCGTGGGGGTGGCGCTGGCGGTGCTCGGGCTCTCTCTGTGGCCCGTGCGGCTCGCGGTGGACTCCGTGAACTTCGAGGCTGAGCTTCAGTACGCGGTGGGTGGACGCCGAGCCCGGCTCGGGGACGATGCAGGGGCCGTGGAGGCGTGGCGGCTCGCCGTGGAGCGCAAGCCGGACTACCTGGAGGCGGGCTTCAACCTCGGGCTTGCGCTGGAGCGCCTGGGACGGCCCGAGGAGGCGGTCCGTGCCTACCAGTCCCTGCTGCGCTGGTACCCCAGCGAGCCTCTCTTGCGGGAGCGGCTGGCCCAGCTGCGCGACGCCGCGAACGGTGGTGCCAGCCCCTGAGGCCTGGTCCTCTCGCTACATCGAACCGCCAGAGCCCAGGTGCTCGTCCCCGGCTTCCCGGTCGTGGCCGCGATCCCGTTCGTCGTGCGGCTTCATGTGCCGGGCGGTGGAGGCCCAGCGCGCGGCGGCCTCCCGGAGCGCCCGCACCGCGGCCTCCTTGTCGAACGGCGGACTGCCCAGCTCGATGATCTCTTGGAACAGCGTGGTGTCCAGCCCCTCCTCGTGGACGGTCGAGCCCACGAAGAGCACCACCGGCTTGCCCAGCTCCTTGGCCGTGCGCGCCAGGGCGGCCGGCCCCTTGCCCAGGGTGGTCTGCCGATCGAAGCGCCCCTCGCCGGTGAGCACCACGTCCGCCACCGCCACTCGCCGCTCCAGCCGGAGCCCATGGGCGACCAGCCGGTACCCGGAGGCGATGTTCGCCCCCGCCAGCACCGCCAGCCCGTACCCGAGCCCTCCGGCCGCTCCCGCGCCCGGCACCCGGATGAACTCGGGCGCGAGCCCCTGCGCGAACCAGGCCAGTGCCTCCTCCAGCTGCTCCACCGTCTGAGGATCCGCGCCCTTCTGCGGCCCGAACAGCTGCGAGGCGCCATTGGGGCCCAGCAGCGGGGCCGTCACGTCCGTGGCCGCCAGCAGCTCCACCTCCGTGAGCCGGGGGTGCCGCTGGGTGATGTCCACGCGCGCCATCTGCCGGAGCGCGGCGCCACCCGGAGGCAGCAGCTGGCCCTGCGCATCGAGAAAGCAGTAGCCCAGCGCCGTGAGCGCCCCGGCCCCGCCGTCGTTCGTCGCGCTGCCACCCATGCCGACGATGATCCGCGAGCAGCCCGCATCCAGCGCCGCGCGGATCAGCTCCCCCGTGCCATACGTGGACGCGCGCCGGGCATCCCGCTCCTCGGGGCGCAGCAGCGACAGCCCCGAGGCCGCGGCCATCTCGATGATCGCCGTCCGTCCGGACTCCAGCAGCGCCCAGGCTGCCTGGACCGGAGCGCCAAGCGGGCCCTGCACGGTGAGGACCCGTTGCTCTCCAGCGCCTCCCGCGAGCAGCGCGTCCACGGTACCGGGCCCGCCATCCGCGAGCGGCGCGACATCGAGGAGGACTTCGGGAGCGGCTTCCTGGAGCCCGGCCTGGAGAGCCTCGGCCACCTCGGAGGCGGTGAGAGTCCCCTTGAACTCCTGAGGGGCAACGAGCCAGCGAAGCGTCACGGGTCGGTCTTCGCTTCCTTGGTCGGCTCCACCGTCACCTGTCCGGGCAGGGACAGGGCGACACATTGGCTCTTGAACCCGTCCTCCACGCACTGCTCATGGTCCTTGCACCGGCCGCGGCAAGGCAGGGCGACGCAGTAGCCCGTGTTGGGATCGCACGTGGTGCCCGGGGCACACGCTGAGAAGCACCCGCCCTGTGAGCGCGACACGCCCGAGGCAGCCACCGCCACGGTGGTGTTGATGATGGCCGCAGCTACTGTGTTCGAGCCTCCGCTGGCGCACCCCGCCAGCAGCGCCAGCAACGCCCCTGCAGCCCACGTCTTCCATGAACGACGGCTCATGATTGCTCCTCCGAGGAGAGGGCCTCGGTGTGCCACTCCAGTAGGGGCCGCGGCCCTGTCAGGCCCGGCCTCACGCGTTGAGAGACAGCCTCGAGCCGCCGCAGCAGCGCATCGACCGTCTCCACGGGCTGGCGAGCGGGGCCCCGGATCCGCTCGCAGAAGAAGGTGCGGCAGCCAAAGGGCCGATCCGCGTAGGCGGTGCACCGCAGGCCCGAGGCATCCAGGTACGGGCAGCCCCCATCCGCGCGCTTCGGTGGAAGCGGACGGTGAGCGGAGAGCAGCTTCCACTCCGGGTACCAAAGCCACGGCTGGCGCTGAGTCTTCGCGAGCTGGCAGCACTCGCCGCTGGCGGGGCAGGAGAAGGGGGCGTAGGCGGCATCCGCCTGCCGGTAGATGGCACGCAGCTCGCTGAGGGCGCGCGCCTCGGCGATCGCCGAGGTGGCAGGGGCCTGCTCCTCATCGTCCCAGTCGCGCGCTCGCATCCGCAGTCCCTTTTTCTCACACCGGGGGGGCCGCGGTCGAATGCGGCGGGCTCACAGCACCCGCAGGACGAAGCACTTCAGGTAGCGCGTCTCCCGCAAATTCAGGAGTACCGGGTGATCCTTGCCCGCACCCCGGCGCTCGATGATCTGCACGCGCCGGCGCGCATCGGCCGCAGCGGAGGCCAACATGTCCTCGAAGGCCTGCTCATCCACGTGGTACGTGCAGCTGGCGGAGATGAGGTAGCCGCCGGGGCGGAGCAGCTGCATGGCGCGCAGGTTGATCTCTTTGTACCCGCGAAGCGCGGCTGCCACGGCATCCTTGTTCTTCGCGAACGAGGGTGGATCCAGGACGATGGTGTCGTAGCGCTTGCCCTCGTCCACCGAGTCGCGGAGGAAGTCGAAGGCGTTGGCGACGACGACGTCCAGGTTGGTGAGGCGGTTGGCGGCGGCGTTGTCGCGCAGCTGGGCGCTGGCGGCCTCGGAGATCTCCACGGCGGTGACGCGCTGGGCGCGGGTGGCGAGCTGGAGCGCGAAGCCGCCCACATAGGAGAAGCAGTCCAGCGCCTCGCCGAAGGCGTACTGCGAGGCCATGACGTGGTTCTCGCGCTGGTCGAGGAAGGCGCCGGTCTTCTGGCCCTCGAGCAGATCGGCGCGCATGCGCACGAGGCCCTCGTCGAAGGAGACGGGGCCGGGCAGCTCGCCGCGCAGCACGGTCTTCTCGGGCTGCAGGCCCTCCAGGGCGCGCACCCCTACATCCGAGCGGTTGACGATAGCGCGGGGGGAGAACAGCTCGGTGAGCAGATCGGTGATGAGCTCCTTGCGGGCCTCCATGGCGGGCACGAGGAACTGCACGCTGAGGTAGTCCCCGTAGCGGTCCACCACGAGCCCGGGGAGCTGGTCCGCCTCGCCGTGCACCACGCGGTAGGTGCGCTCGCCGGGGAGGGCTTTGCGGCGCAGGGCATCGGCCGAGACCAGGCGCTGGCGGAAGAAGTCCACGTCGACGGGGATGTCCTCGTAGGAGAGCCAGCGCAGGGAGATCTTCGAGTGCTTCGAATAGAAGGCCTTGCCGATGAACCAGCCGCGCCCGTCGGTGACGCGCACCACCTCGCCGCCGGGGAGGCCAGGGTCACCGTTGAGGTCGGCGCGGTAAATCCACGGGTGGCCAGCCTGCCAGCGCTCGACGCCGCGGCGCAGGAGCTGGACCTGGGGGAGTCCATCCGGGCCGAGCTCGGGCGTGGTGCGGTCCGGGGCGGGCTTTTCCTGGCGGGGGTGGGGGCGGCCTCGGCCGTGCTGGGGGCGGCT
>NZ_JMCB01000039.1 GCF_000737315.1 Hyalangium minutum | reverse complement strand
GCCAGGCCCAGGGCCTTGGCGGTGTGGTCCTTGCGGTAGTGGTAGCGGCGCAGGGTGCTCTCGATGAGCTGACGCTCCAGCCGCTGCATCATCTGCTCCAGCGACACGCCCTCCGGCAGCTCCAGAGGCGGAGTGCCTGAGTCCTCGGGTGGGCGGTGGGTGGAGGACTCCGTGAAGGAGATGTCGCTGGCGTCCAGCTGCGGCTTCTTGAGCATCAACAGGGCGCGGCTCACCACGTTGCGCAGCTCGCGGATGTTGCCCGGCCAGTCGTGCTGCTGCAGCTTGGCCAGAGCAGCCGGGGTGAACGTGCGCTCCTGCTCCCGCGGCGCATGCAAGCGCACGAAGTGCTCGGCCAGCAGCCGGATGTCTGAGCGCCGGCTGCGCAGCGGCGGCAGCCCCACGGGCAGGACGTTGAGCCGGTAGTACAGGTCCTCGCGGAACCGGCCCTGGTGCACCCACTGCTTCAAGTCCCGGTGGGTGGCGGCCACCACCCGTACGTCCATGTGGATGGGCCGCGTGGCGCCCACCGGCTTCACCTCGCCGCTCTCCAGCACGCGCAGCAGCTTGGCCTGCACCTCCAGCGGCATCTCCCCCACCTCGTCCAGGAAGAGGGTGCCGCCGTGCGCCGCCTCGAAGGCCCCCGTACGCCGGGTGTCCGCGCCGGTGAAGGCGCCCTTCTCGTGGCCAAACAGCTCGCTCTCCAGCACCCCTCGCCGCGTCCAGCTCGGCCCCGTGGCGCGCGACGGACAGCTCAAGCTCGGCCCGGGTGCAGAGCGCGTCCGACAGTGCCAGCTCGGGCCGGGGGGAGTGTGCCAGGAGACGCGCGGCAGCCTCCTTCAGCGTGGAGAGTCGCGCCCGCCGATCACCGGGAAGCGCTCGTAGGCCCGATTGAGCGCGTCGAGGTGGGCGGGGTTGTCATAATCGAGCGGCGCATCCGTGAGCTTCACCACCCATCCGCCCGACGGCGTGCGCCGCGCCCGCGTGAGCAGTTCGGCGTCGCGGGCTGGGTCCGGGAACCCGATGGCCTGCGCGGCAGCAACAGACCAATAGTTCAACCACCCGAGGAAACAGGGAATCTCAGGCGCGGGGAGGTTTTCTGGAAGATTGAGCATGGGAAGTCCTCGGGGTGAGCGCTCCGGTCCATGAGGCGAGCGACGAAACTGCTCCGAGACTTCCGCGCCGTAACTATACCGTGACGCATGCCCCCAGAACGCGCGCGCCCCCTCCGCCATGGCCTCGAGCATGGCCGCCGCTGCCGAGATAACAGCCTCGTCGAGTGGCAACTTCGCATGAACGTCGAGTTGCGGTTGGCCGCCCGGGCTGAGGAGTGCCGGGTTTTCCGACCCGTTCACCGTCACGGGGTAACTCGCGTCCCCGTTGCACAGAAGAGGAAATCCGCCGTCCTTGATCCTTTCTATGAGCCACGCGTCACGATGCGGCAATGCGATGGGGCGCCCGCTTTCGGAGATCCTCCACGCGAGGCGCAAACCGGGAAGTGCCTTTTCCATCCCATGGATGACATCAAGCGCGCGGCCGTCTTTGCCCACGAGCGCAGGCGCGTAGACGATGAAGACGAGGACTCTCGGTATGATCATCGTGTGCATCCCGTGACAACGACATGGAGGGTGGGAATCCGGGCGATCAGCGCGAGTCTGTGCGCTTGCGTGCTCACCCCAACGACGAAGTCGTATCCACAGGCCCGCGCAGCGGCGAGTTCCTTCCTCAATTGCGCCACCTCCTTCGCAATCTCTCGCTCCTGGATAAAGTCAGGGTAGGTGTCAAATCGGTGGGTCTTGATCTCCCACAGCACGCGCACACCGATTTGCAGCGCATCGAAGCGCTCACCGCCCACGAATACGTCCATGCCGGGATAACGGTTGGGCGGAAACTGATCGGCGCACTCGTTATGCGGGACATCTGAGCCCGCGTGCCGCACCGGGATGGGCTCGCACGACGGACGGCGCGGCGTGGTTTCTGGCGGTGGGGGGAAGATGTCTCCGGTGCTCGACCCCTTTGGCTTGGGCGTTCGGTCCGCTAACGGTTCCTGAGCGGGCTGCGTTGGAGCCTTGGGCTTCGCGCGCTCGCGGGATGCATTCCGTTGATAAGCATCAATTCCCTCCTGGATGGCGGCTGCTACCACTACCGCGCCAATAACAATCACTGCACCGACGGCGATCTCGGGTGCCGCGAAAACACAGAGGGCCACGACTGCGGGAGCGGCTGCATCCGCGTAGGCCACAGCGCATCTTTTGGTGACATCCCGGAACCTGACTCTGTCGCGATCGAGAGCATGAAAGCACCGCTCCGCAAGGATCGGCCACTCGTTGGATGCTTCCCGCACCACGCATTTCCCATCATCCGTCCACGGGTACTGCGCCGCCCGCTGAAGGTTGGCGAATCTCGGACTCTGGGGACTCGGGTCCTCCAGCTCTCCCGGGCTCGGATCCATCGTTGCGCAGGCCGAAAGCAGGAGCAGTATCAGGGGGGCGCTGCAAGTTCGGAGACGCATAGCCACGCCCTTTCAATCAAGCGGAGGGCTGTGGGTCAAGGCTTGCCCCTCAGTCCTCCTCAGAGCCCAGGCCCCACTGCTTGAGCTTCTTGAAGAGGGAGGAGCGTGCCAGGCCCAGGGCCTTGGCGGTGTGGTCCTTGCGGTAGTGGTAGCGGCGCAGGGTGCTCTCGATGAGCTGACGCTCCAGCCGCTGCATCATCTGCTCCAGCGACACGCCCTCCGGCAGCTCCAGAGGCGGAGTGCCTGAGTCCTCGGGTGGGCGGTGGGTGGAGGACTCCGTGAAGGAGATGTCGCTGGCGTCCAGCTGCGGCTTCTTGAGCATCAACAGGGCGCGGCTCACCACGTTGCGCAGCTCGCGGATGTTGCCCGGCCAGTCGTGCTGCTGCAGCTTGGCCAGAGCAGCCGGGGTGAACGTGCGCTCCTGCTCCCGCGGCGCATGCAAGCGCACGAAGTGCTCGGCCAGCAGCCGGATGTCTGAGCGCCGGCTGCGCAGCGGCGGCAGCCCCACGGGCAGGACGTTGAGCCGGTAGTACAGGTCCTCGCGGAACCGGCCCTGGTGCACCCACTGCTTCAAGTCCCGGTGGGTGGCGGCCACCACCCGTACGTCCATGTGGATGGGCCGCGTGGCGCCCACCGGCTTCACCTCGCCGCTCTCCAGCACGCGCAGCAGCTTGGCCTGCACCTCCAGCGGCATCTCCCCCACCTCGTCCAGGAAGAGGGTGCCGCCGTGCGCCGCCTCGAAGGCCCCCGT
>NZ_JMCB01000038.1 GCF_000737315.1 Hyalangium minutum | reverse complement strand
CCGAAACCGGTTGACAGAGAAGGCGGCGGCGAAGTAAAAGCCGCGCCCCTCCTCGAAGCGAAAGAACGAAGCCACTGGGCGGGTTCAGAAGCGAAGAGGAGAAAGCGGAAAAGGCGAAGTTGACAAGCCGGACCGCCTCGAATAAAAGAATCGCCCCCGGTTGTTGAGGGGAAACCGCTGAGAAGCGGGAACGGTAGCAGAAAGCCGTGAGCAGTACAACGGCTCGGTCTTTGAAAACCAAATAGCAAGCCCAAGAAGAAGACGATTGCGGAAGCTTCGCAGTCAATTTCCGAGGTGCTCTAAGAGGAAAGCGCGAGAGCGCGAGCCCGGAGCACCATATGAACAGCGAGTTTGGTTTTCCTTAGCCGGAAGCCAGACTGACGCCGGTTCAACTCGACAGAATACAATTGGAGAGTTTGATCCTGGCTCAGAACGAACGCTGGCGGCGTGCCTAACACATGCAAGTCGAGCGCGAATGGAGCAATCCTAGTAGAGCGGCGCACGGGTGCGTAACACGTGGGTAATCTGCCTAGAAGCCTGGGATAACCAGTCGAAAGATTGGCTAATACCAGATAAGCCCACGGGGACTTCGGTCCTCGAGGGAAAAGGTGGCCTCTGTATACAAGCTATCACTTCTAGATGAGCCCGCGGCCCATCAGCTAGTTGGCGGGGTAATGGCCCACCAAGGCAACGACGGGTAGCTGGTCTGAGAGGACGATCAGCCACACTGGAACTGAGACACGGTCCAGACTCCTACGGGAGGCAGCAGTGGGGAATTTTGCGCAATGGGCGAAAGCCTGACGCAGCAACGCCGCGTGTGTGATGAAGGTCTTCGGATTGTAAAGCACTTTCGACCGGGACGAAAACCCTGAAGCTAACATCTTCAGGTTTGACGGTACCGGGAGAAGAAGCACCGGCTAACTCTGTGCCAGCAGCCGCGGTAATACAGAGGGTGCAAGCGTTGTTCGGAATTATTGGGCGTAAAGCGCGTGTAGGCGGCTTTGCAAGTCGGGTGTGAAAGCCCTCAGCTCAACTGAGGAAGTGCGCCCGAAACTGCAGAGCTTGAGTGCCGGAGAGGGTGGCGGAATTCCCCAAGTAGAGGTGAAATTCGTAGATATGGGGAGGAACACCGGTGGCGAAGGCGGCCACCTGGACGGTAACTGACGCTGAGACGCGAAAGCGTGGGGAGCAAACAGGATTAGATACCCTGGTAGTCCACGCCGTAAACGATGAGAACTAGGTGTCGTGGGAGTTGACCCCCGCGGTGCCGTAGCTAACGCATTAAGTTCTCCGCCTGGGAAGTACGGTCGCAAGACTAAAACTCAAAGGAATTGACGGGGGCCCGCACAAGCGGTGGAGCATGTGGTTTAATTCGACGCAACGCGCAGAACCTTACCTGGTCTTGACATCCTTGGAATCCTTCAGAGATGAGGGAGTGCCCGCAAGGGAACCAAGAGACAGGTGCTGCATGGCTGTCGTCAGCTCGTGTCGTGAGATGTTGGGTTAAGTCCCGCAACGAGCGCAACCCTCGCCTTTAGTTGCTCCGCAAGGAGATCTCTAGAGGGACTGCCGGTGTTAAACCGGAGGAAGGTGGGGATGACGTCAAGTCCTCATGGCCTTTATGACCAGGGCTACACACGTGCTACAATGGCCGGTACAGAACGCTGCAAACCCGCGAGGGGGAGCCAATCGTAGAAAACCGGTCTCAGTTCAGATTGGAGTCTGCAACTCGACTCCATGAAGGCGGAATCGCTAGTAATCGCAGATCAGCACGCTGCGGTGAATACGTTCCCGGGCCTTGTACACACCGCCCGTCACACCATGGGAGTCAATTGCTCCAGAAGTCATCTCACCAAGAGGTGCCCAAGGAGTGGTTGGTAACTGGGGTGAAGTCGTAACAAGGTAGCCGTAGGGGAACCTGCGGCTGGATCACCTCCTTTCTAAGGAGACCGGGTGCACGGCACTGCCTAGGCAGAGCAGGGTGCACCAGGCGGCGCAAGCCGCCGTGGTCAACTAGGTCAATAGCTACGCAATCGTCAAAAGGGTTTGCTATTTGGTTTTGAAGGACCGAGCACGGCTCGGTTCTTTGACACTCTGGATGCTGATAATCGGGTATCTCTCCCGCTTTGCGCAGCCAGCCTCTCTGGGCCTATAGCTCAGCTGGCTAGAGCGCGCGCCTGATAAGCGCGAGGTCGGTGGTTCAAGTCCACCTAGGCCCACCAACTCCACTCTAATGAGAGTGGCAGCTCGGTGGCCGCCAGCATGGCTTCCCCTAAGGTTTTGCAGTAAGAAGGGCCTCGAGGGGCTGTAGCTCAGCTGGGAGAGCGCCAGCTTTGCAAGCTGGATGTCGTCGGTTCGATCCCGATCAGCTCCACAAGTTTTCCAAAGGCGGTGGTACAGCCCGAGGGAAGCGTTCTTTGACAAGTGCATACGAAGGCAGAATTTAAGATTTCTGCTGAGTCAAGAGAAGTTCTCAAGCTGACTCCCAGGGGAAGGCAACGCCGTGAGGCGAAGTCTCTGAGGGAGGCAGCATCAAGCAAGTGATTCTTTCGGGCTCGCCGCGAAGAGCGGGGGCCTGGATCTTGGTCTCGAGTTTCGACAATCCCGCCGGGAGGTGGGCGTGAAGACGAGAGATCAGGGTAAGTAAGCTACTAAGGGCGTGTGGTGGATGCCTAGGTGCTCAGAGGCGATGAAGGACGTGGGTGGCTGCGAAAAGCTTCGGGGAGGTGCCAACCGACCGTTGATCCGGAGATGTCCGAATGGGGAAACCCACCGCGGTGAATAGCTGCGGTACTCCTTCCTGAATTCATAGGGGAGGAAGAGCGAACCAGGGGAAGTGAAACATCTCAGTACCCTGAGGAAAAGAAAACAACGAGTGATTCCCGGAGTAGTGGCGAGCGAAACGGGAACAGCCTAAACCGAGTCCACGCAAGTGGCCTCGGGGTTGCGGGTCCGCGGTAGGACCTTGGTTTGTTAGCGGAACAGCCTGGAAAGGCTGACCAGAGAGCGTGATAGTCGCGTACGCGAAAACGAACTGAGGCCGAGCGGGGTACCCAAGTAAGACGGGACACGTGCAATCCTGTCTGAATCTGCCGGGACCATCCGGTAAGGCTAAATACTACTGAGCGACCGATAGTGGACAAGTACCGCGAGGGAAAGGTGAAAAGAACCCCGGTGAGGGGAGTCAAAAGAACCTGAAACCACATGTCTACAAGCAGTCCGAGCACTACGGGGCAACCCAGTGCGAGGGCGTACCTTTTGCATCATGATTCGGCGACTTAATGTACGTAGCGAGGCTAAGCCGCTAGGTGGAGCCGGAGCGAAAGCGAGTCCGAAATGGGCGAATAGTTGCGTGCATTATAACCCGAAGCGGGGTGATCTACACATGGCCAGGATGAAGTGCGGGTAACACCGCATGGAGGTCCGAACTCATGAGAGTTGAAAATCTCTGGGATGAGCTGTGTGTAGGGGTGAAAGGCCAATCAAACTCCGTGATAGCTGGTTCTCCCCGAAAGATATTTAGGTATCGTCTTGAGTCATTCAGTACCGGAGGTAGAGCACTGGAACGGCTAGGGGTCTCACCAGATTACCAAACCGTACCAAACTCCGAATGCCGGTAACTGTTATCTCAGGAAGCAGTCAGTGGGTGATAACGTCCATTGGCAAGAGGGGAATAACCCAGACCGACAGCTAAGGCCCCCAAATCTAGTCTAAGTGAACACTAGAAAGGATGTGGCAAGTCATTGACAACCAGGAGGTTGGCTTAGAAGCAGCCATCCTTTAAAGAAAGCGTAATAGCTCACTGGTCAAGACAGGCCGCGCCGAAAATGTAACGGGGCTCAAGACTAGTGCCGAAGCTTCGGGTCATGCAGGTTTAGACTTGCATGGCGGTAGGGGAGCGTCCCAGCTGCAGCGAAGCTCGACCGTAAGGGCGGGTGGAGCGGCTGGAAGTGCTGATGCCGAAATGAGTAGCGATAAAGGGGGTGAGAAACCCCCTCGCCGTAAACCCAAGGTTTCCTGGGTCAAGTTAATCTTCCCAGGGTTAGCCGGAGCCTAAGCCGAGGCCGAAAGGCGTAGGTGATGGGAAGCAGGTTAATATTCCTGCGCCATCTTGTAGTCGTTGAACTGAGGGAGGACGGAGAAGGCTAGACGAGCCGGATTGTGGTTGTGCCGGTCCAAAGATGTAGGGGTGTCGCGTACGATTAAAGGCGCGGCAGCTATCCCCGAGATCCCATGGCGCCCCGCAAGGGGTAAGTCGTTGATGCCACGCTTCCAAGAAAAGTCCCGCAGGGAGACTATAGGGTGTCCGTACCGTAAACCGACACAGGTGGGTGAGGAGAAAATCCTAAGGCGCTTGAGAGAACTCTCCTCCAAGGAACTAGGCAAATTTCCACCGTAACTTCGGAAGAAGGTGGGCCTCTGGTAGGTGTAGGCGTACAGCCGAAGCCGAGAGAGGTTGCAGAGAAATGGCGGTAGCGACTGTTTACCAAAAACACAGGACTCTGCGAAGGCGACAAGCCGACGTATAGGGTCTGACTCCTGCCCGGTGCTGGAAGGTTAAGGGGATTCGTCAGCCGCAAGGCGAAGCGATGATCCGAAGCCCCAGTAAACGGCGGCCGTAACTATAACGGTCCTAAGGTAGCGAAATTCCTTGTCGGGTAAGTTCCGACCTGCACGAATGGAGTAACGACTTCCGCGCTGTCTCGGAGAGGGACTCAGCGAAATTGAAATAGCTGTGCCGATGCAGTTTACCCGCAGCAAGACGGAAAGACCCCGTGAACCTTTACTATAACTTGACAGTGACACTAGGGATTGACTGTGTAGGATAGGTGGGAGCCTTTGAAGCCGGGCCGCTAGGTTCGGTGGAGGCAACGGTGAAATACCACCCTGTTGATTTCTGGTGTCTAACCACATCCCGTCATCCGGGATTGGGACACTGTCTGGTGGGTAGTTTGACTGGGGCGGTCGCCTCCCAAAGAGTAACGGAGGCGCGCGATGGTTCCCTCAGCCCGATTGGAAACCGGGCGACGAGTGCAATGGCATAAGGGAGCTTGACTGCGAGACAGACATGTCGAGCAGGTGCGAAAGCAGGTCATAGTGATCCGGTGGTCCTGAATGGAAGGGCCATCGCTCAACGGATAAAAGGTACTCCGGGGATAACAGGCTTATCTCCCCCAAGAGTTCACATCGACGGGGAGGTTTGGCACCTCGATGTCGGCTCATCGCATCCTGGGGCTGGAGCAGGTCCCAAGGGTTTGGCTGTTCGCCAATTAAAGCGGTACGCGAGCTGGGTTCAAAACGTCGTGAGACAGTTTGGTCCCTATCTGCTGTGGGCGTAGGATACTTGAGAGGCTCTGACCTTAGTACGAGAGGACCGGGTTGGAGACACCTCTGGTGTACCAGTTATCACGCCAGTGGTATCGCTGGGTAGCCATGTGTCGATTGGATAACCGCTGAAAGCATCTAAGCGGGAAACCGACCTCAAGACCAGGTATCCCGGGCGCAAGCCCCTGAAGAGCCGTCGAAGACTACGACGTTGATAGGCCGGGTGTGTAAGCGCGGTAACGCGTTGAGCTAACCGGTACTAATTGCTCGTGCGGCTTACTTTATCCTCATCTCTTGCACGCTCCCTCACGGGGAGTAAGGGATTCGAGGCCAAGGTCGAGGCCCGGTGGTGCCCTAGGTGGCACGCCGGCCCGAGAGAATCACGGCATACAGCTTCTCTTCTCAGCAGCAATCATTTCTGCCTTCGTATGTGCCTTGTCGCCCATTTTCCGGTGGCTATGTCGGAGGGGTCACACCCGTTCCCATCCCGAACACGGAAGTTAAGCCCTCCAGAGCCGATGGTACTCCGCGGGAAACCGCGTGGGAGAGTAGGTCGCTGCCGGATTTTTTTTACTCATGCGCCCCTGGCGCCCTTCATTGGGCCCCAGGGGCGCTTTTTTTT
>NZ_JMCB01000037.1 GCF_000737315.1 Hyalangium minutum | reverse complement strand
CCTTGGCGGCGCACCGCCACGGCCTCCAGCCTCCCTCGCTACTCCCGAGCTTCGAGACCGCTCCGGCTGCTCTGGCTGCTTGAGCCGGTGAACTCTTACGTTGAACTTTATGGCCCGCATTTAATTCAACATGACCGCGACCTTGATTTAGAACAATCGAATCCTGAACATTTCCGATGGCATGTTGACTTGGATCAGCTGTATCTAAGTCACGATGCGGCCCATCTTGAGCTCGATTCGCCGCATCGTGATCGTTTTCCAGCGGATGTTGCCCGTGTTGCGTTGTTCCAATTTCGTTTGGGTAGCCGGTTGCTTTTCTAAGCTGTAACTCTCGACTCGATTAACCACCCGGAGAGTAAAGTGTCGTCACACGTTCATATGCGCCGACGCAACCGGCAGTGTCGACGCGAGCTGGATTGCCGTTGAAATACAGGGAAATTGCCAGCGATTTCATCTCCTCAGGGGCGTTGGACGGGATCATCACCCACCCATTGTTGTTTCCACATGGCCCTGGATTCGGCAATCCGGCCCATCGGATGTACACCTCTCCGCCGGACCCGACTGCGACGGCCGTGATTGCTGACGCATTGTAGATTGCTGACGCATTGTAGTCGCTCCTCCACAGCTCGTTCCCGCTCGTCCCGTCGTCGGCGCGGAATATCAGCTGGCCGCCGACGTCGGTAAGGAAGGAGGGCTCGGAGCCCTCGGGGCCGGGCCGCACGTCCATGACCATGACGGCAGGACCAGATACAACCGGAGGGGGCTCCGGCGTCTGGGCCAGTGCGGCGCTTCCGGACAACAGAAACAGCGAGGACAGCAGGCGAGACGGTGAGCAAAGACGATTCATGAGGACTCCCAACCGCGTGGGAAAGAAGCCCACGCGAGGGAAGGTGGGAGGCGGTCAGGCCCGAAGTCCATCGCCTCACGGTCCCCCAGGGGGATTTCACACTGAACACTCGCTGGTGCCGGCCGTCCACGAGCGCCCCGCATGCTGCCACCCGGCCTCAATGACACGCCCGAGAAGCGGCGCCTGTTGCGCCGTCGTTACGGTGCGTCAGCCATGTCTTCGAGCTGCCCCTCGGCGAGGGCGCGGTAGTGGGGCACGACTTCCACCTTGAGCACGTCCCGCATCTCCTGGCGGGCGCTGCCGAAGTGAGTCTGCCCCAGTTCCGTGGCTCTCCCGCACTTCGTGTGGTTCCCCTCGAAGGCGAAAGGGAGACACGGCGAGCTGCCGACCACACTCATCCATCAGGGAAGTCTGGTCTTGGGTCTGTCGTCATCTACGCCCCAGTGACTCTCCCCTCGGAAAGCGAGCGGAAGAACGGCCATGCGCGCAGCTTCCTCCTCGGCCCCCCTCCACATAAAGTGCGGGAGAGCCGGTATACCTCGCTCCTCGAAATGGGAAAACCGGACCCGACCTCCAGGCGTCAGTCGAGACGACGGGATGCGCCGGCGGGCGAGCGCTCAGCCGATGACGAACTTGTCGCGGTGCTGATTAATGAATTGATCAAGCGACGTCAGCGGCACACCCCAGCTACGAACGGCATTGAGGTCCACCTTATAGCCCTCGACATTGTCCCATACCTGGCCCCTGACGTGCAGCGGATGGTAGCCTTGCGCGAGCATCTCATCTTCCGAGAAGGTGACGGCCGAAACCGGCTTTCCGGTGCCCTTCGCGATCTTGGCTGCAACCTCGACCAAAGTGGCGCATTCCGCAGAGAGGTCAATCTCATGACCGTGGAAACGCTCAGGGTCGGCGAAGGCGGCCGCCGCGAATGCGCCGATGTCCTGCGCGGCGATCCAGTCGAGGCCGGTGTCCGCTTCGATCGCAGTCTCGAACCGACCGTGTTCGCGGAGCGAAGCGAACATGAAATCCACCATCGGCGGCACCAAGTCCTCCATGATGAGGGCAGGCTTCAGGATCACCCAGTGGCGGAAGCCCTGCGTCTTGACCATGTCGTTCACGGCCGCCTTGTTCTGCCAGTACAGCGGCTCCCAGCGGCCCTCGTCCCAGCCGACGAAATTCTCGTGATCGCCTGCCCGGGCGACGGAGGTGTGAACGATCACGTTGACGTCCGCGCGTTTAGCGGCCTCGACCAATGCCTTGCCGGTTACGATCTCGGTATAGGGGTCACTGGGCTGCGATCCCATCTGCACTGAGAAGACGCCTTCCACTCCTGCCAATGCCGCATCGAGGCTGGCGGAATCGGTAAAGTCGCCCTTCACGACCTCCACTCCCTGCGCCGCGAGCGCCTGTCCCGCAGCCGAAGCGGGATCGCGCGTCAGGGCGCGTACGGGGCGGCCCGCTTGCAGCAGCGCGCGGACGACGGCACCACCTTGCTTGCCGGTGGCACCGGCCACGAGGATTGGGCGAATATCGGGGTTCGACATGGGAAGCCTTTCCTAAGGGATATCGCGCACGGCGCCGGGGAAGTGCTGACCCAAGGATAGGGCTACCCGATACGAAACGCAAGAGTTCCGGTACGGTTGATTTTCGTAATTAAGAATCTATTATGATTGCCATGAACGATCTGTCTCACCGTCATCAGCGTCGCCTTCCGCCGGCGGAACGGGGGCGCGCGCAGGACAGAAGCCGCGACGATCTCATCATCGGCGCAGCGCTCGAGCTGCTCGCCGAAAAGGGCTATCATAGCCTGACGATGACTGATGTGGCGGCGCGTGCGGGGGTGTCGAAGGCGACGCTGTATCGACGTTGGACGGCAAAGGCAGATCTTGTGACCGACGCCGTCGCTACGCTGAATCCGATGACCACGCCGCGCTATCCCGGCACGTCACTGCGCGACGATCTCCTCGCGTTGATGGAGCAAGCCGGCAATTGCGACGACAGTCCCGAGGTTGTGACCGCGACGATGGAGATGGCGCGGTTGCACCCGGACCTTTATCGGACTCTCACCGAGCGCTTCGGCACGTTCGTTCGGGCCGAGCTGGACAAGCTCGCCACCCGAGCGGCCGATGCGGGACACGCGCCACTGTCGGAGGTCGAACTCGACGTTCTGTGCGATACGGTCGTCGCGCTGCTGGCTCATTACGCTGGACCGGCTGGTGCATCAATTCCGCGCGAGCGTCTGATTGGACTGGTCGACCATGTGCTGATGGTCCTGCTGACGGGAACACGTGCCGCGGAGTAGGCGATCTTGCTCCTGCGCGGCCGCTTCGCGACTTGGCCGCTTGAAGCTGCTGGCCTCCAGCGCACGAAACCCGGTTATTCCCAAAACAGCATCCTCCCCGCCCAGCGCGCCATACTGGAACGGCTCCGGACCATCAGGAAGGTTCTGCACTGAGCCAGAGGAGCTCGAATCACTCTTCGAGCTCCCGTTCGCACTCACTGCCCCGGTTGGCTTTCGAAAGAGGTGAGCTCCGCCGGCAGGGCGGGCAGGTGCTCGAAGTAGATGAGCGTCTTGTCCCCGCCCTGGCCCTCGATGGCGATGCACTCCACCTCGCCCGCGCCGTTCAACCGGACGTAGGTGCGGCTCGGGTGTTCGATCCCCTTCTTTTCGAACGCCAGGTCGCGCATGGGGAGCAGGTCGCCCATTTCCTGGTCTCCCAACTCGCCGTTGAGCATAGGAAGGACCGGAGCCCTCTTGGGCGTAGCGGGCGGGAGCAGAGCGGGAGGTGAGGGACGCTGACGGGGAGCCCATGAGCCGCACTCCGGGCCGGCGCACAAGCCCTTCATTGGAAACGATCTTCCAATAACGAGGGATTTCGATCCCGTCGATCGCGACGAAGCGCGGGCACGAGTCCCGCGCTCCAACGATCGCCGTCACTTCCGCCGATGGTCATGACGAGTGCGGCTTGCCGCCCGCAGCAGGGAATGAGGTACTCTCTTGTTCAAGAGCCCAGCGGCAGAGCGGAAGTTGGTGCCACGTACACCCATCGGGCGTCCGGAGGTCGAGCAAGGGACCAGGAAGAGCCATCGACAGCGATGCTGATCCGACCCGCGCTTGCCTGATCACCCCTATGCACCAAGGATCGCGCACCCCGCGATCGAAACGCCGCGCTTCCGGAAGATCGTCTCCACTCTTCTTCAACTACGCCCATGAGCCGCTCGTCGTCATCAACCCGGCCAACGCCGACCGGCTGCAGCACCTGGTGCGCAACCAGCTCGGCTTCGACCTGATCGGCTCCACCGGCCTGGGGGAGCGCTTCGAGCTGGGCCTCGTGGCCCCGCTCAAGATCGAGCGCGGCGAGTTCAACGAGCTGCCCACCGGCAACCTGGAGCAGTCGTGGAAGGGCGGCCTGGGTGACCTCCGGCTCGTCCCCAAGGTGTTACTTCTAGAACGCGACACCCTGCGGCTGGGGCTCGCGGCGCCAATGGTGATGCCCACGGCGGACGCCTCGGAGCTTCAGGGCCAGAAGGGGTTTGGCGTGCAGCCGCGGCTCGCGGCGGACTACGCCTTCGAGAGCGGCACCCGGCTGCTGGCCAACCTGGGCCTCAACGTGCGCAGCCGGCGTATAGGCAGGATAGAGGCCATGTTGCTGGTGAGGGCTGGAGCGGAGGTGCCGAGGAGGAGCGACACGATCAGCCCTCCTTGCGCACCACCCGGTCCCGCCGCCACTTCACCTTCTTTCCGATGAGCTTCGCCCCGGTCACGTCGTTCGTCGTGGTGCTGGCCTTGTAGCACTTGTCGATGGACAGCGTGACGAAGCTGGTGTCCACATCGATCACTTCGCCGACCACATCGACGCCGGGGTGGAAGAGCGCGTTGGCCATGCGGATCCGGTCCCCCTTCTTGAACTGGACCGCGCGCGGCCAGTCGATCGTCGTTCCCACCAGCTTCTTCGTCTGCGTTGTGGTTTCGAGGATCATCGTGCCGGTCTGATAGCACGCCTTCGCCTTCAGCTTGATGTGCGTCTCGGTCAGCTCGGTGACCTCGCCGACGATCTCGAAGCCCTGGTAGGTCGACGGATCCGAGACGCGAATTGTATCTCCCACTTTGGACTCGGGAGCGGTCTTGGAGACCTTCTTGTCCGCGCGGAACGCTTGCTTGAGCTGCTCCAGCGACTTCTCCTTGTGACTGGACTGCTGGAAGAACTTCTGGGTGTCGCCGATCTTCCCAAAGAGCTTGAGCTTCGCGGTGATGCCCGTGTTGGGGAAGCGGCTCGCATACCGTGGGTAGGCGAACACGATGAACCAGACCAAGGCGCGCATCTTCTGCTCCTCCTCGTCGACGAGTCCGCCGAGATGAAGGAGTGACCGTGCCAACTCGGAGAGCTTCGACGTGAGGTACTTCTTCTGCAGCAGCGCCTGCTTGAAACTGTTGTACTCGCTCAGGGTCTCGCTCCCGGCGATCCGCTCGATGGTGCGGCTGACGGTGGTGTTCTGGAGCGCGGAGTACCGGAGGAAGCCGGTGTCCCGGTTCTCGATCTGGAAGAACAGCGGGAACCCCTTGGTGGTTCCGCGGCCCCCGCCATCCAGCGACGCATTGAGCCGGATCAGGTAGGCCATGAGCTCTTGCAGCGAGCGGCCCTGGAACCCACAGAGCTGCTTGATCCGCGTCGCCCCTACCGGGTTCTGGAGGTCGTCTTCCGACTGCGTGCGGTCGAAGTAGATCGTCGGCACGCCGAGGTACATCAGGCGCTCCATCGAGCCGCTGCGCATGCCGATCTGGATCACCGGATAGCGGAGGGAGAGGTTGAGCAGGAAGTTGATCTGAGCCCCCATCGGCTGGCCCTTGAAGGGCTCGCGCTCCCAGAACCGGATCAAGTTATGGGACGATGGGCTCTTGCGGTACGAGAGCGTCAACATCTCGTCGCTCTTCTTCTCAGAGATTCCGTAGTGGTGCAGGAGGTAGCTCTGGATCCGCGTCCGATCCTCCGACGAGAGGTTCTCGTAGAGCGAGATGCCGAGGACCATCGCCGTGTGCTCGAGCGCGTTCTGGCCCATGGAGAGGTCCTCGCCCCTCGCCATCGCTCTCGAGGAGATCGGGGCCGACAGCTTCCCGAGCTCTTCCTTGAGCTCGTCGCCGATGGGGATGAACCGGATCGGCGCGTTCAGCTCGGCCGCCATGTCGGAGACGATCTGCCTGACCTGCTTGTAGAGCGTGAAGTTGGTATGGTGCTGCGGCTTGCCGGGGCTCGTTCTCTCCTGCCCGAGGCCGAAGTCCGCGAGGATGGCGCGCTCCTCGTCGGGCTTCGCGCCGCGGATCCAGAACAGCACCAGGACGGGCGTGGCCTCTCGGACTCCGCCCTTGCGCAACTCCAGATCCTCGACGAAGGTCGAGATGAACTTTTCGTTCGCCTGGGAAAACTTGCTGGTGGCGTTGAGGATCTCCAGCCGGAGCGCGCTCACCACTGGCGCGAAGCCTTTCTTGTCCACGCAGCTCAGGACGTAGTTCGTCGAGGCATCGATGTAAGCGAAGGCGATCTGCCCCTTGCCACCGTGGAACGCCTTCATGACGGCATCCGAGAACTCCTGACGGCGGCGGGCGACGAGCCCCACCTCCATGACGTCAAGAGCCGCCTCCTTGTAGAAGGAGTGTACGCGGAGGAAGCCACGCAACCGCTCGGCGTTCGACCACGACACCCTGCCCGACAGTGAGATGCCGAGAACCGCCGCCGCATGCTCGAGCGAGCGCTCATCCACTTTGAGGGCCAGCGCCGCTTCCTTCTCCTCGAGCCAGCCGCCGATGGGGTTCTCCTTCGTGGTGAGGAAGCGCGACAGGAGGCGGGGGTTGCTGTTGAAGAAGTCCTTGTCCGCGATCACCAGGAGGGAGCCTGGCTCCTCATGGAACTCCACGAGATCGACGTCCTTCTCGAAGCGGCAGCGGACGATGCAGAGTTCGCTGTCGAGCAGGCCGAATGACGAGAAGTAGCCCAGCCGCCCATCGACCTTCCGCTTGTAGTCGACGGCCTTCTTGAGCAAGGGGTCGATTCCGTCGTCGTACAGCCCCTCGTCCACCCACAGGAGCCCCCTCATCGGATCGCCCAGCTTGGCCCGGCTCAGCAGCAGCGCGTACACGAGCCCGTAGGCGTCTCCCTCTTGGTAGATGTGGTGGTTGACGAAAGTGGTCCCCATGGCCGACCGTCCTTTGCCTTGTAGCGGCCGGAGAGTGTCGGTGATCATGTCGCACAGAGCGAGAAATCGTGCCCCGGCCCATGGGCAGCGCTACGGAATCAGCCGCGCGTATAGGCAGGATAGAGGCCATGTTGCGGGTGAGGACTGGAGCGGAGGTGCCGAGGAGGACCGCTGACAGGTGCCGCCCGAGCAGTGCGCCCGGTCGGTGGACAGGCCGCGCAGCCCCTTGAGGTACACGCCTGCCCAGGCCGCCCTCCCATGGGGGGCGCGGTAGGGGACTGGGCCTTTTGGCTCTGGGGAGGGGTGAGCCTTAACACCCCGCGGCCTGGATTGATTCTTGCGCCGGGGCCAGGCTCACACCTGCCGTGGGCAAGCCCAGGTGCTCCCGTATCGCTCGCACTCCCCTGCCTGCCTTCACATACGCCAAGACCCGCCGCCTGCCTCCACACCTGACGCAGGCGAACACGTCGAAGTCGAACGTCCTCTTCAGCAACTCTGCCCAATCCACTCGCGGCGTCCTCTGCTTCATCCGCTCCTTCCTGGCCGCTGCCTCACTCCCCGCTCTCGCCTCCTCCGCTTGGGGGAACATTGGCCGCATCTGAGCCGGGATGCCCCACATCATGCTTTAGATCCGTCGTATGGGAGTCGTTTTCCGGGGCATGTTGAACTGTAACCGTTCACCGGGAGGGACTTGGTTGGGGAGAGAGCAGCCGGAGTAGAACCCTATTGAGCAGGTAGGCCGTGCCGTGTTCTACCTGCTGAGTGAGTTCCTCCGAGTCATTAGAAGCCCAGGTACTTCAGCTTCAGGCGCTGCTGGCGGCAGCGTTGGAGCGGATAAGGCAGTTGGAGGAGGAGAATGCGCAGTTGCGCTCGCGCTTGGAGCAGAACTCGACCAACAGCTCGAAGCCTCCCTCGAGTGATCCGCCCGGCACAGTGCGTCCCCTGCAGAAGCCCAGCAGAGGCCGACGCCCCGGTGGACAGCCCGGCCACAAGAAGCACGAGCGGGCCTTGGTGCCACCCGAGCAGGTGCAGCACTTCGTGGATTTGGTGCCTAGCAGATGCCAGCGCTGCCAGAGGAGGCTAAGCGGGAAAGACACCACGCCTGAGCGCCACCAGGTTGTGGAACTGCCGCCAGTAGCGGCGGTGGTGACGGAGTACCGCTGCCACCAGTTGGAGTGCGCGGGGTGCGGCAGTGCCACGCGGGCCCCCCTGCCGCCGGAGGTGACGAGCGCCTTTGGGGAGCGGCTGGCCGCGGTGGCCAGCGTGCTGGTAGGCAAATACCGGCTGTCCAAGCGCCTGGTGCGCGACGCGCTGTCGGACTTGGTGGGGGTGGAGTTGTCGGTAGGCAGCGTCATCAACCTGGAGCGGGAGATGAGCGCGGCGCTGGCCGGGCCTGTCACCGAAGCCGAGGCCTTTGTGCGCCAAGCCGACGGGGTGCATGCCGATGAGACTGGGTGGGCCCAGGGCGTGGAGAGGGGACGGAGCGCACGCGCGTGGCTGTGGGTAGTGGCCACCACGCTGGTGGCGGTGTTCCGCATCAGCACCAGCCGGGGCAGCGAAGTCATCAAAGCGCTGCTGGGTGAGGACTTCCTGGGCTGGCTGGTGACGGACAGGTGGAGTGCCTACAACTGGTATGACGCGGGGCTGCGCCAAGTGTGCTGGGCACACTTGACGCGTGACTTTCAAGGGTTCATCGACCGGGGCGGCGAAGGGGCGCGCCTGGGCGAGCAGCTCATGTCCCAGAGGGACAAGATGTTCCGCTGGTGGCGCCGCGTGCGTGACGGCACTCTGTCCAGAGAGGTATTCCAGCGGCGGATGCGCAAGGTGGAGCGGGCCGTGGGGCGCCTGCTGCGTGAGGCGGTGGTGTGCGCCGAGCAGAGGACGGCAGGCATGGCAGAGGAAATCCTCAAGCTGGAGAAGTGCCTGTGGACGTTCGTCGACGTGCCCGAGTTGGAGCCGACCAACAACTTCGCCGAGCGCTGCATCCGTCCAGGCGTCATGTACCGCAAAACCTCCTTCGGTACCCGCAGCCCCGAGGGCAGTCGCTTCGTTGAAAGGGTCCTCACGACCGTCACGACGCTCAAACTGCAGGAACGCTCCGTGCTGGATTACCTGACGCAAGCCTTGGCGGCGCACCGCCACGGCCTCCAGCCTCCCTCGCTACTCCCGAGCTTCGAGACCGCTCCGGCTGCTCTGGCTGCTTGAGCCGGTGAACTCTTAC
>NZ_JMCB01000036.1 GCF_000737315.1 Hyalangium minutum | reverse complement strand
CGATGAAGCGGCATGTCTTGGTGACTGGGGCGAGCATCGCGGGGCCCACGCTGGCCTGGTGGCTCACCCGCTTTGGCATGAGCGTCACGGTGGTCGAACGCGCACCTGAGTTCCGCGACGGTGGGCAGAACATTGACGTCCGTGGCGCGGGCCGGGAGGTGATCCGGCGCATGGGGCTCGAGGATGAGGTGCGGCAGCGGTCAACGGGTGAGGTGGCGATCGCTTTCGTGGACGAGGAGAACAGGGTCAAGGCCGAGTTCGACGCGGCGCAGTTCGGTGGCAACGGACCGACCGCGGAGCTTGAGATCCTCCGCGGCGAGCTTGCGCGGTTGCTCGTTGAGCACAGCCACGACCGCGCTGAATATATCTTCGGCGATCGCATCACCGTGCTGGACGACAAGGGCGACAGGGTCGAAGTCACGTTCGACAAGGGCGGCACCCGCCGCTTCGACCTCGTCATCGCCGCCGAGGGAATCGGCTCGTCGACGCGAAAGCTGGCGTTCGGAGACGCGGTGAAACGCCGACCGCTCGACCTCTATACGGCCTACTTCACAATCCCGAAGGGCTCAAACGACGGGAAGGTCGCCCGCTGGTTCAACGCGCCGGGAGGGCGCAGCGTCTTCTTGCGCCCAGACCATGTCGGCACCACGCGCGCCCTTCTGGGGCTGCAAGAGAAGCCCGTGGGCTACGAGGATCTGTCCCGCGACGAGCAGAAGGCGATGCTGAAGGAGAAGTTCGCCGACGCGGGCTGGGAAACACCGCGCGTACTCGCCGGCCTCGACGATGCGAGGGACTTCTACTTCGAGGCGATTGGCCAGGTGAAGATGGATCGGTGGTCCATCGGCCGCGTCGTCCTGACCGGCGATGCTGCCTGGTGCGCCTCCCCCATTAGCGGCATGGGGACCAGCTTGGCCCTTGTCGGTGCCTATGTGCTCGCCGGCGAGCTTGGCCGACACGAGGATCATGCCGAAGCCTTCGCCGCCTACGAGCGGATCATGCGGCCCTACGTGGATCAGGCGCAGGACGTGCCCAAGCTCGGCCCGCGCATTGCCCAGCCGCAGACTCGCACCGGTATCGCGCTTCAGCAGGCCGCGCTCAGCCTCGCGACAAAACCCGGCTTGAGCAGGCTTGCGGGCAAGCTGCTATCGCCGCCCGCAGACAGGATCCACCTTCCTGACTACGGGCATGATGCGATCATGCAGAGTGCCCTGGAGGGGATGGTGCCGTAGGCGCTGGAACGTCCCCGTGAGGCGTGCTCAGAGGCCGAGCTTCTTCCGCCACTGGGCCGACCCGTCCTCCATCTGCTGGGCGTACAAGGCCACGTGAGCATCAGAAAAATGGGAGGCCGGTTGAAGGTGAGGGCTGGGGCGCAGGGGCCGAGGAGGGCCGCGGACGGAAGCCGCCCGAGCTGTGTGCCAGGCCCGTGGAGGGGGCCGAGCACCCCCATAGGGCACACTGCTGCCCAGGCCCCCCTCCCATCAGGGCGCGGCAAGAGCCTGAGCTGGGCCTGTGGGTTGTCTTGAGCGCCTCAACACCACGCTGCCTGGGGTGGCCCTCGCGCCGGGGCTCGCCTCGCACCTGCTGTGGCCAGGCCCAGGTGCTTCACAATCGCGCGCACCCCTCGTGCTCCCTTCACGGCCCGCCAACACCCTTAAGCCTGCCTCCACACCTCACGCAGGCCAACACGTCGAAGTCCAACGTCCTCCTCAGCTACTCGGCAAAAGTCCTCTCGCGGCCTCCTCTGCTTCATCCGCTCCGTTCTGCCCGCTGCCTCCTTCCCCTCTCTCGCCTCCTCCTCTCCTGCTTGGGGGAGCACACGCCTTTCGAGGAATCGCGAGTGAATCCGGGCACTTCGAGTCCACGGGGGAATCCCCGGCAGTCCCACCTGTCCCTCCGAGTCCCCTCCAATCCTGGAGACATTTTGGAGACAGAACCAGGGGCGCACGGTGCTCCAGGGAGGTTCGTGGGAGCACAGGTGTAGCTGGGGAGGGGCAGGTGGAGGAGCGCTGGTGGGCGTACCGGAGGAGGCAGCCGGAGGGGCCGGTGCTGTACGAGGCGGTGAGGGACAACCTCACCACGCTGCTAGCGGAGGCGAACGAGGTGGGAAGAGGCCTGCCCCGGTATATGGAGCGGGACTTCGCCGGGTACCTGGAGTGCGGGGTGCTGGCGCACGGCTTCGCACGGCTTAGCGGGAACGAGGTGCCGCCCGGCTACTGAGTTCCAGTGTCACCCACCGCGCCCACCAGAAACTTCCGCCCCTGCTCGCCTGCGCCCAGAATCCGGGCCACGCCACACCTAGAGCACGGCTTCAGTCCGTGCCCGTGCTGTCTGACCGACCCGGGCCATGTCCAACACGAACCCCAAGTCTCCCTTCCAGCCACGCACCGAAGCACGCATCCTGCTGCCCAAGGAGCTCACCGAAGATCAGCTCAAGGCGGGGACGCGTGCCACCGGCTTCCTCCGCGAGTTAGCCGAGGCGCCCTTCTCCCCCGCCAAGGGCAGCAGGGCCCACGGTTATCTGCCTCTCATCGAGAAGAAGCGCCTCAACCCCACGGTCCTCATTGATGGGCGCCGGGGCTCTGGGAAGTCCGCCCTGCTCGTCACCTTGTTGAACCTTTACAACAAGGCCGCGACGAACAAGGTGAAGACTCTGCGCGACTTCCGGCCCGAATCCTGGGACATCGAGCCGGGCTACCCCATCGTGCCAGTGGGTCTGGTCGACCTCGAGCCCCTGCCCGAGACCACCAACCTGCTTCTCCACCTCGTCGGGCACCTGGAGCGGGTGGTCGCCGCGCTGGAGGGTGGGGAGGACGTGGCGCTCCCCTCCTCGTCGGCGCCATGGCAAGGGGAAGAGGCTCAGGAGAAGCCCTCGCGCAAGAAGTGGCGGGAGTTCGTCCGCGTCACGACCCTGGGCTGGGATGGACCGGACATCCGAAAGACTCGGCTCGACCCCGAGGCCTATGCGCTGGAGGCCGAGCATGGGGAGCGGCATCGGATGCGGATGGCCGGAGCCTTCCGGGACTTCCTCGACGCGCTCGCGGATGACTATCGACGCTGGCGCCGCTGGGACAAGGGCCACTACCCCCTCTTTCTGCTCGCCATTGATGACGCGGACATGAACCCGCGAAGGACGCCGGAGTTGCTGTCGCTGGTGCGCAAGATCCATCACCCGCGACTGGCCTTCCTCATGACCGGCGATAGTACGCTCTTCGAGGACTCGCTCCTGCTCGACCTCTCGCGTAGGGAGAGGATCCCCGAGCAGTCGCTACCCCAAACCCTCAGGAACCTTCCCAGGGCCATCTACGACAAGGTCATTCCGCCGCCACAGCGGTGTGAGCTGCCTCCCATCTCGGTGCGCCGGAGGCTCTCCTTCCCTCGCAGCGAGCCTATTCAGGAGCAGTTGAAGCAGTTCAAGATGCCAGGAGGTACAGGCCTCCTCGACTCCAAGCTGCTCCTGGAGGGGTCTCTCGGCCTCGCGCAGGTCCTCCCCGACAGGCTCCGGGACCTGGTGTCCTTGAAGTCCACACTGAATGAGCTCCTCACCAGCAGCGGGACAGAATTTCCCCGAACCGCCCGCGCCCTCATGAAGCTCTGGGAGCTTGCTGTCGAAGCTTCGGAGCGCAGTGGCTCCGACAGGGCATTGCTCCGCAACCTCATCTGGTTGGAGGAGACCGAGACGGGGGAAGCAGCCCTCCACGTCGACGCTCAGAAGTTCAACACCGAATTGGAAACCCAGTTCCTGCCCTGGTCCATCGGTGAGGACTTCTTGATCTCCCTGGGCTACCCGACGCGCCTAAGGATGTACATGCCGGAGTGGAACCCTGAGACACGCGGCATTGATGAAATGGCCTGGCTGTCCGATGGACTCGTGGTGGCATATGGACTCGCGAACGACTTTGCCCGCACCGCCGCTCCTCACGGCCACTCCACGGGTCCCACCATCAGCAGCCGAGAAGTGGAACGTGCGCTCACCCGTATCCGGTGGAAGCGCATCCCTACCAAAGAGCCGGAATCTCGCGAGACACTGTTCTCCGCCTTCCCTGCGATGTCCTCGCTCGTTGCCCGCACTCAATCCTCGGGATCGGAAGCGCGCATCGACGATCTGGCTGCGGCCTTCATGGTGCATTGGCCCTTGCCGGACTGGGGAACGCACCAGGAGCTGACCCAATTCATACAGGCCTGGCGCCAGGAACTGGAAGACGCGCCCACTCCGACCTCATGGCCCGCCCCCCCCACCCACCGCCCGGATGACTTCGCGTGGCTGTTCTTGCGACTCGCCATCCACGTCTCGCGTCGCCAGCCTGTCGAGAGCGTTCATCTGGGTGAGAAGCAGAGTTGGACTTGGCTGGAGCGAGAACTTGGAGCGCTTCGGGAGATGACGGGCACTGCTCGCGACAACGCCATATCCACGTGGGTGCAACACCTCGGACTGCTCGCTGCCCCGGAAAGCGGCCTTTCGCTCCTCTTCAGCGATGGACTGATCAACTGCCTGGAGGGGATCTTCAGCGCGAGCTGGAACGACATCACGAATGGATTGCGCTGGGAGCGACGCAGGCGCCTGCAGGAGGCCTTGTCCCAGACACCTTTGTACAACTCATCCACCATCGGTCCTGGCGAACTGGAGACCCTGCTCCGCAAGCTTGACGATGCCTTCGAGACACACCCCTTCATCCAGCGCATCCAGAGAGAATTCCGCGCTCCGAGCGGACTACGGGAACCCGAAGTCCACAACCTGCTCAAGGAACTCCGCTCCGTTCGAACTCCCTTCGCATCCCTTGCGACCTACTTCACGAATTTCCGACAGGGCCTGCTCGCGCTCAGTCCGCTCTGGCTGTTGAAGACTCTAAGCGAGAAGGTCCGGCTCGCACCCAAGCCCCCAGAGGCAGCGCAGGTCCTGTCCTTGCTCTGGAAGACCTGGACCCACGAGAGGGATAGGCGCGACCTCGAGCCCAAGCTCCAGCTCCGCGAGGGCCGGGTGGTCCTGCAAGAGACCCCGTTCATTGAGCGCTTCCGTAAGAGTGTGGACGAGTCCTTCACGAAAGCGCGATGGCGCGACTCCGCCATCACCGAGAATCTCTACCTGGCTTTCACCCAGGTTCGTCAAACAGGAGCCGGCTTGGTTGCGGGCGTTCCCAATGACGCCGAGCCTTTTTTGCGTGTGGCCCATGACCTCGCCATGGAGCAACCCGACGCCGCCGCGTCCCCCTCTCCAGCTCCCCGCTGGTGGCACCTGCTCAAGGGCTCCTGGAAAAAGAGTGAGTTCTGGGTCTTCCCCACCATCGCATGGCGGACGCTGTGGGAGTGGGAGGTACTCGAAGAGAGCTGGCTGTCGGGACATGCGCAGCCGAACATGAACCGGGAACTCCCTGTCTCGGATCAGCTCGTGCCACGCGCCCTGTGGCTGATCGAAGGCTCCCTCATGTGCTTCCACCGTGCGTATCTGGCCCCCCCCATCAGCGAACCCTTCTCCCAAGACCGCTGGGTGCAGCAGGTGGAGTCGCTCCACACGCTGCTCAAGGCCCTTCCCACACAAGAGCCCCGGACGAAGGAACTCCGGGACTGGGCCGCGCGACTCCCCCTGCTCGCCGCGCCCGAGTCTGGCTTGCCCGTCACGTTTGCCGACCTCATCCTCACCCAGTGGGACCGGAACTTCGGCATCGACACGCAGGCACTGCAGGCACACCGGCTCGCTCGGCTGACGGACTCTGGGCACTCACCAGAGCATGCTCGGCAGATGCTCAACGAGATTGATGCTGCGTTCCAGGAGCCTCGGCACCCCTGGCTCGTGCATATGGGCTTGGCCAACTCGGAGAAGTGACATGGGTCGGGACGGGCGCTACCAGCGGCTCGTGGCGGAGGCCGAGGCCTGGCCTCTCGCCTCGCTGTCCGCCCATGCTCACCGAACGCTCCAACTGGGACACGCCGCCGCGGGAGTCCTCGATGGGCCAACCCAGAAGCTGGCCTCGGACCTGGAGGCACACCTGCGCACTCGCTCGGAGGGGCTCTCCCTGGAGGCGCTCCGGGCCCTGCGCGAGCACTCATGGTTCGCGGTGGAGCCCGGAAGCCCTCCGATTGCATCGGGGCTCTCCCTCGCCGAGTACCTTCGCCGCCTCGCGGAGCGGTATCTGGCGAGCGATGGTCATCATCCTCAGTTGAGGCCCGATCCCGCCGGTGACGGCATCACACGGGCTGAACGCGCCGCCCACTGGCGGTGGCTCTCCCTCCGCGTCCCTGCGGATCTACTCATTGCCGGCCTCCACGCGCCGAGCGAGGACGAGCCCTCCGGGGACGAGGTGCATCTGCCCACCTCCCACCTGCGCGATGTGCTCGGCCGGCCTGTCTCCGAAACCCACCTCCATGGAGGTGCCGCCTACTCCTTTCCCACCCTCTGGAGCGTCTGGATGGGGTGGTTCCGCGACGCCTGGCCCGAAAAGCTGCGGCCCAAGGACACGTATCCCTTTGGCGACGCGATGGGCTTTGCATCCAAGCTCCTCGCGGCGGCCATCGCCCGACTCTTCCTCGCGGCCTTCTTGCGCGCACGCGAACTCCATGGAGAGCGCGGAGACCTGCGCGCCTTCCTGGCGAGCACAGGGCCCCGGCTTGCCCGCCTCGCTTCCTGGCCCTCTGGCGCCGCCGCGCTCCAGCGTGAGTACTCGCACGCCCTCGATTACCTCCAGCGCCCCTCCGGCCGCAGGCAGGATCCTTCGCCGTCGCCCGGCGTCCTCCAGCGGGTCTACCGAGCGCTGACGGGCGCGCCTCCCACTGGCTCGCGCCGGGAGGCCCGCGATTCCTCACTGTCGGCCCTCTTCGCGCAGGATCCGCTCCATGCCTGGCTGCCCTCCATCGAGGGGCGTCCCTTCACCGAGACGCGCTTCACCACCCGCGCGCTTCGCTATCTGCTGCGAGAGGGCCAAGAAGACTCAGGCTTCGCACTCCTCTTCTGGCAGTACCAGCGCGTCCGCTGTCAGGCCCATGCCTTTCTCATCGAAGAGCCGGGGACAGCGGGGCTCGACTGGTTCCAGGTCCACTTCAACCGGCTCTCCGCCCTGCGGGGGCCCCTGGAAGAGCACCTCGCCGAGAGTGCTCTGCGGCACACGCGCCGAGGACTGCACCTCGGCTCCCTCGAAATGCGCGCGACGCCCGAGCCGGACTGGGTCTCCATCCGTGACCAAGCGCGCAACCTCGCCCAGGCCCACATGGCGGCTCCGGAGCGCCCGGAGAGCGCCCTGCTCTTCCACTTCATCAAGGAGCGGGAACTCTCCCAGGGCCGTGGCGGGCACGCACGCCTCCACGCGGATCCTTCCGGTAACAGCTCCGGCTTCCGCTTCGGCGATTGGTTCCTGGGCCGACGAAGGCAGGCCCTGGCCATCCGCACCGCGCTCAGTCATCACCCCGAGTTGCTGCTCGTCGTTCGAGGGTTGGATGTCGCCAGCGCCGAGCTCGCCACGCCCACCTGGGTCACCGTACCGCTCCTGCAACAGGTCCGGCGTCAGTCCCGGACGACAGCCTCGCGCCTGCGCCGGCTCGCCCCCCAATGGGAGGCGACGGAACTCCACATCACCTACCACGCGGGAGAGGAGTTCCGCCGGCTCGTGGAGGGCCTGCGTCGGATCCACGAGCTGCTCGAGTCCGAAATCCTCCAGACCGGGGACCGCATCGGACATGGGCTCGCACTCGGCCCGGACGCCCCACGGCTGGCCGAGCTGCACCCCGTCGCTGTCCAGCCCGCGGAAGAGCGCCTGGACGATCTGCTTTGGGAGCTGGATCGCTATGGCCAGGGCCAGCTGCCCACCCAGCCCGCGCGAGTCGAACGCGTGCGCAGCGAAGCCACCGCCCTCGCGCGCGAGTTGCTGGGCCTCTCGCGCGTCGAGCTCGACCTCCTTCTCCTCGCCAGACGCTATCGCCATGACACTCAGGTGCTGGAGTACCTGCGTTTCCCCGACGAGCCCGAGCCCAGGGCCCGGATGGATCGCGTCCTGCGCCTCGTCTGGCAGCACCTGACGGATGCAGGCGTGTTCCGCCGGGGCCAGCGCCTCGTCGAGGTGCATAACCACCCCGCCGAGACCGCCATGGCTGCGGAGGCGCAGGCCTGGCTGCGGTCCCTGCTGCGTGAGCGGGAGATCACTGTCGAGTCGAACCCCTCCAGCAACCTGCTCGTCCTGAACATGCTCGGGCTGGAGCACCACCCCGCGATGGCGCTGGGGCCGCACCTGCCCGTGGCACATGAAGCAGCCCCAGCCGCTCGCCCTCCCGAGGCCCCTCCTCCGCTGCTCGTCTCCATCAACTCGGATGACCCGGTGACCTTCGCCACCTCGCTGGCGGACGAGTATGCCCACCTCTACTTCGCCCTGATGCGGAGAGGCCTGTCCGCCCACGAAGCGCTGCGGTGGCTCGACCAGCTCCGAGAAAACGGCTGGCGCTCCCGCTTTACCCTCGCCGCCAGCACCCGCCCCGACGTACTGCGGCAACTCTTGCCTCCCAGATCGAAGCTCCGGCCGATAGAAGGACTGCAGCCCCCTCCGCGGTAGTGCTTCGAACTCAGGCTTGGGGGGAGCATCAGAAAAATGGGAGGCCGGTTGAAGGAGAGGGCTGGAGCGCAGGGGCCGAGGAGGGCCGCGGACGGGAGCCGCCCGAGCTGTGTGCCAGGCCCGTGGAGGGGGCCGAGCACCCCATAGGGCACACTGCTGCCCAGGCCCCCCTCCCATCAGGGCGCGGCAAGAGCCTGAGCTGGGCCTGTGGGTTGTCTTGAGCGCCTCAACACCACGCTGCCTGGGGTGGCCCTCGCGCCGGGGCTCGCCTCGCACCTGCTGTGGCCAGGCCCAGGTGCTTCACAATCGCGCGCACCCCTCGTGCTCCCTTCACGGCCCGCCAACACCCTTAAGCCTGCCTCCACACCTCACGCAGGCCAACACGTCGAAGTCCAACGTCCTCCTCAGCTACTCGGCAAAAGTCCTCTCGCGGCCTCCTCTGCTTCATCCGCTCCGTTCTCCACCAGCTGCAGCACCCGGTGCCGCACCCCCTTCAGCAACTTCTCCACCTCTGCTTGCGTGGGCGGCGGCAACGGCTCGAAGCGCACGCCGCCCTCTCACGGCACGAAGACGCCGTCCGGTACCAGCGAGTGGAAATGAGGAGTCACCTGCAAGGCGGAGCCGAAGAACGGGATGAACGACACGGCCCCAACCTGCCCGCCACGTAGGCTCTGCCGCCGTGCCCTCCGCCGCAGCAGGGCGTGCCCCGCGCGCAGGAAAACGGTGAGGACGTCCGAGAGGGGCCCCACGTCCTTGAGCAGCACCCACCGCACCCGATGCGGAAAGGACCGCGTCCACTGCCGGTAGGGCACATGCGGCAGCACCCGCTCCACCAGATGCACTGCCGTCACATGCGCCCGCTTCGCGTTGCAGGAGGGGTACACCCCTCGTCCCTTGCACCAGAAGGCGACGAGAAACTCGTCCTTGCCACTCTCGCAGCGCACCCGCGCGAAGCCGTGCGCCAGCACTCCGCACTCCAGGTACCGGGCTTACGTCCCGCTCCACGTACCGGGGCAGGCCGCGCCCCACCTCGCTCGCCTCTTCCAGCAGCGTGGCCAGGTTATCCCTCACCGCCTCGTACAGCACCGTCCCCTCCGGCTGCCTCCGCCGGTACGCCCACCCGCGCTCCTCCACCCGCTCCTCCCCTGCCACACCTTGCCAGGGCACACGCTCCTGTCCGCCTCCCACGGGGTTCTCGTGAGCCCTGGGAGACCGGGGAACTCAGGCCGCTTGCCTCCAAGCAGATTGCCCCTGTTGGGCCGCATGTGCCCCCAGTGTGCCCGTCAGCTGCCGGTGTGGCAGGAGGAGCCCGTTGTCCTGGGGGGAGAACACGGAGCATGTCGTCATGGTGGAGGCCGAAGCGTTGCTCATGGCGGTCCTGTAATCTCTGTTGTGCTCCTGACGCGCGGGAGCCATGACCAAGAGGCTCCATATTCCGCGGTAACCGTTCACCGGGAGGGACTTGGTTGGGGAGAGAGCAGCCGGAGTAGAACCCTATTGAGCAGGTAGGCCGTGCCGTGTTCTACCTGCTGAGTGAG
>NZ_JMCB01000035.1 GCF_000737315.1 Hyalangium minutum | reverse complement strand
TGGCGGCGCACCGCCACGGCCTCCAGCCTCCCTCGCTACTCCCGAGCTTCGAGACCGCTCCGGCTGCTCTGGCTGCTTGAGCCGGTGAACTCTTACGCTCCAATTTCCCACCTCATCCGCCGTGAGTGTTCCCACCTCCGTGCCATCCAGCCATACCGTCACCAGACTGCGGGCCTCCGCCACCCCGGCAAGGCTGGGGTTCTGGGTGTTGAAGACGTCAGGCACACGCACCAGGGGTTTTTCCGGAGATGTGGCATCCACCAAGAAGGAGTGGGTCTTCGAGTCAAGACCGGTATTGTCCCCTGTATCCGTGGCCCGTGCCCTCACAGTGTGGCTGCCGTCCGCCAGGTTCACAGGCTGCTGGTGGCTCCACTCCCTCGAGGCGTTGGCCTTCGTGGTGCCTACCTCACTCCCATCCACGAACACGGTGACGGTACATCCTGCCTCCGCGGTCCCGCCATAGATCGGCCGGTTCTCCTTGGTCGTCGAGTCGTCGGCAGGGGTGAGCAGCTCCGGAACGGCCGGAGGCGTGATGTCTACCGTGAAGATGTTGGTATTCGAGTCCGCTCCGGTGCTGCCACCGACATCCATGACCCAGGCCCTCACAGTGTGGATGCCCTCCGCCAGGTTCACAGGCTGCTGGTGGCACCACTCTCCTGAGGTGTTGGCCTTCGTGGTACCTACCTCACGCCCATCCACGAACAGGGTGACGGTGCTTTCCGCCTTCGCCGTCCCGCAGTAGATCGGCCGGTGATTCTTAGTCGTCGAGTGGTTGGCTGGGGAGGTCACCACCAGCGCGGCCGGATTATACACTTCCGCGCTGGCGAGGCGGCCATCTGGCCAGTTGTAGCCCCCTACGGCCAGCACCTCGCCTGAGCGCAACAGCGTCGCCGTGTGATGCATACGGCCCGTGTCCATAGGGCCTGTGAGACTCCACTCCCCCGTGGCTGGATCGTACACCTCCGCGCTGGCGAGTCCGCCCACGTCGAGCTCGCTGGTAGGGCCAAGGCCTCCAGTGACCAGCACCTTGCCGCCGGGCAATGGCGTCGCCGTGTGGCGGGCGCGGGCCGTGGCCATCGGGCCCGAGGGGCTCCACTCTTCCCTGTCCGGGTCGTACACCTCCGTGTTAGCGAGCTCACCGCTGGGACCAGAACCTCCGGCGACCAGTACCTTACCGCCCAGCAACGATGTCGCCGTGTGGCGAGCACGGGCCGTCGCCATCGGGCCCGTGGGGTTCCACTGTCCCGTGCCCGGGTCGTACACCTCCGCGCTGGCGAGCGCGCCGCTGAGGCCGGAACCTCCGGCGACCAGCACCCTGCTTGAAGGCAACAACGTTGCCGTCAGGTATTGGCGGGCCGTGGCCATTGAGCCCGTGGGGCTCCACTCTCCCGTGTCCGGATCGTACAACTCCGCGCTGGCGAGCGCGCCGCTCGAGTTCCAGCCTCCGGCAATCAGCACCTTGCCCGAGGATAGCAGGATCGCCGTGTGCCCACAGCGGGCCGTGCTCAGAGGGCCTGTGAGGCTCCACGCTCCCGTATCCGGATCATAGACCTCCGCCCGGGGGAGTTCGCCGCTGAGGCCCACACCTCCGGCGACCAGCACCTTGCTCAAGGGCAGCAGTGTCGCCGTATGACAAACGCGGTTCATGATCATCGGGTTCGTGAGGCTCCACGCTCCCATGTCCGGGTCGTACACCTCCGCACGGGTGAGTTCCCCACTGGGGCCCACCCCTCCGATGACCAGCACCTTGCCGTCAGACAACAGCGTCCCCGAGTGGAAGTCGCGAGCATTAACCATGAGCTTCGTGGCCACCCAAGTCCCACCGGCCGTCGCCTGAAGAGCTTGAGCGGTGCGCCCTTCATGGGGCGGATCTTCGTTCCATCCCTGGAGTTCCTCCCGGCACGCTAGACACAGCAACGCTGAAGTCATCACGAGCTTCGCAATCACTCCCAACCCTGTCTTCAAAGCAGAAGGCATGAATATCTCCTGAATGTCTGTTGTTTCTCTTCTCACCGAAAAGCTCGCCCCCCCAGTTCGGAGGAACAAGTCCCCAGCGTCCTGGGTGAGCACGGCGAGCCCCGCCAAGCTCTCACGTGAACCGCCTCGGCGCAGTGAAGACTCTCACATCCAGAGTGAATAAAAGTGTGAGCAGCCACACCACCATCCTGTGAGCGGGCTCACCGCTTCGACATCGCACACTGGGCATTGTCCTGAAAGAGAGCGGGCATGGTGCCCCTCTCTTTCAAGGAACAAGCGCTATGCCTCTATCACGTCCCCTCTATGTCCTATTCCTGTTGTGGGCACTGCTCGCCGGCTGTCATGAGAGTTCCTCTGCGTCCGCGCGCGCTACTGGCTCGGTGCAGTTGGCCGTGTCCACGCGCCACACCCTCTCCGCCAATGACATCTCACGCGTGACCGTCACTTCCTCCGCAGCGGACATGCCCTCCATCGTCACCGAGCTGGTGAAAACGAATGGGGTGTGGGGAGGAGTCGTCGGCAACATCCCGGCTGGTACCGGCCGCGCATTCCTGGCCCAGGCCTTCGGGCCAGCAGACACTCTGCTCTATGAGGGACATTCCACAGGTGTCACCATCGGGGCATCGGAGATGTCACTCATCACCCTCACTCTTCACGAGAGCGCCGCCGAAGAGCCCTACACGAACGAGGCTCCGCTGATTGACTCAATGGTGGCCTCGCCTCTGGTCGTAGCCCCCGGCGAGAGTGTGTCATTGATGGCAAGCGCGCATGATCCCAACCAGAGCGACTCCCTGGAGTACGAGTGGACAGCACCGTCAGGCATCTTCTCCGCGCCCACCCAGGCCAGCACCACCTGGAACGCTCCGGCCACCTTGGGTCCAGTGCAGCTCGCGCTCACTGTGATCGACTCGCACGGAGCTGCCACCTCGGTGTCCTTCACGGTGAACGTCTCTGCCGGGCAAGGCGACGTGATTCTGGACGTGCGCTTCAACAACCGCCCCGTTGTGACGAACCTCTCCTCATCTCAGTCCTCTTTGGCTGTAGGCGAGCAGACGGAACTCTCCGTCTCCGCCTCGGATGGTGACGGAGATGCACTCCGCTACCAGTGGAGCGCCTCCTGCCTGGGCACGTGGGAGAACCCAAATATGTCCACGGCCCGCTTCTCTCCCACTGCACTGCCCGCTCACTCCTGCAACAACTGCCAAGTGCAGGTGGAGGTCTCCGACGAGCGCGGCGGCCATGCGACCGCCACCCTGGCCTTGTGCGTGTCTCCGGCGTCCCCCCTCTCCTTGCCTCCCATCATCGTGCGCTCCTATCAGTCCGCACTCACGGCGACGCCCTCTCAGCTCCTCGTCTTCGAGGTGGTAGCCAGCGACCTGACGAACAGCCTGCTCTCTTTCGCCTGGAGTTCCCCTGTGGGCGCGCTGGGCCAGTCTGAGGACTCGGCCACCAGAAGCCGTGTCACGTGGACAGCGCCCACCTGCGTGCCAGACGGCGGCACCGCCCCTGTCACTGCTACCGTCACCAACGGCGTTGGTTTGACCGCCACCCGCACCTTTACCATTACCGGACTGGCTTCCTGCGCCCTGTCCGGCACCTGGACTGCCACCTCTTCCCCTTCCCAGGCTCGGTACTGGCACACCGCGACGACCTTGTCCTCTGGCAAGGTGCTCGTGACTGGCGGAGGGCTTTGGACCGGCTCACTCCTGGAGACAGCGGAGATGTACGATCCGGAAACTGGCACATGGATGGCCACGGGCGCGATGAGCATCCCCCGCGTGAGTCACACAGCGACGCTCCTGCAATCTGGAAAGGTCCTTGTCACCGGAGGGTACTCGGACACCTATCAGGCAACGGCGGAGCTGTATGACCCTGCCACGGGAACCTGGACGTCGACCGGCACCATGAACCATGCGCGTGGTGGCCACACCGCGACGCTGCTGCCCTCTGGAAAAGTGCTGGTGGTGGGAGGGTACTCGACCGACTACGCAGCAACCGCGGAGGTGTATGACCCGGCTACGGGAACCTGGACCGCCACGAACTCCATGCACGATGCCCGCAGTGACCATACCGCGACGCTTCTGTTCTCCGGCAAGGTGCTCGTGACTGGCGGAGAGCCCTTCCATTCCTCGGCGGAGTTGTACGACCCGAACACGGGTACCTGGACGCCCACCGGCTCCATGACTCAGTCTCGCGAGGACCACATTGCCACGCTGCTGCCCTCCGGCAAGGTGCTCGTCCTTGGCGGATCGACCACCTCGGCAGCGACAGAGGTGTACGACCCGGATAGCGGCACTTGGGTCACCACCGGCTCCATGAGTGTCCCCCGCTACCAGACCGCCGTGACGCTGCTGCTCTCGGGCAAGGTGCTCGTCGCCGGAGGCCGCTCCATCAACGGGGCCCATGCCTCGGCGGAGCTGTACGATCCTGCAGTGGGAACCTGGGAGCTCACGAGTTCCATGCAAACGAGTCGCTATTCGCACAGCCTGACTCTGCTGCCCACCGGCAAGGTGCTCCTCTCGGGAGGCGTCATCTTCAGCTCTGCGGAGCTCTATGCTCCCTAAGGCAGCACTGCGAAGCCGGTGAACGGCCGGCAGGGTTGTAGCCATCCTGCCGGTCAGAAATGAGGGCTGGAGCAAGCTGTCCGTGCCCTCCACAGGTGAGCCGCGCGTGTCGTGAACACGCGGCTGCGTAGTCTCACCACGCAGCCGCGCCTCGTTCCGGCACCTGTTGGGCCCAGGTGAACTGCACCATTCCCCTCGGAAACCGCGATAGCGGCCCTTACCAAAGGGCCTTCGAGTCCGGTGGCAAGCGATTGGCACGCGCCGTGCTGAAGACGGTGCGCACGAGGACGAACGCTCTCCTTCGTCCCCGCTGGGAATGATCACCATGTCACCGCACCTGTGGACCCACGATCTCATCGAAGAGACGCGGTCGAAGCTGGATCCGCTCGCCGACACCGTGCCCTACGAGAGGGTCTCTCCCTCGTCAACAGGTGGAGCTCTCCTCCGAGGGGAAGCGCAGAGCACTCCTGATCGCGCGAGCGGGCCCGCGCGCTTCCATGAAGAACTCGTCGAGCCAGAGCGCATCCAGTTGGCCCTCATGACTGCCGCCTCCCTGGGAGGCCGGGGCCTTCTGCGCCGGAACGGACGGGCCACTCGCCTGGTGCTGGAGCAGGTCGATCTCAAGTCCAGGTGCCTTCGCTGGCGATGCGCCGCACTCGCTGAGAGCGAAGGCTCGCTCCCGTACGAGGCCGAGGTGGCGGGCTACAACTCGGTCTATCGCATGCGCCTGCAGGAGGGCACCTGGGAGGGGGAGCAGCTCCGAACGCCACTGCCGGACCGCCTCGTCCGCGTCCGCCACCGCCTCTACCGGCGTGTCTCGCCCCCGCCCGCTACACGTCTCGTCCTGCCACTTCACTCCGGATCCGAGTGGGAGCGCGAGGTGCTCGATGTCTCCTTCGGTGGGCTGGGTGTGCGGCTCCTGCCAGGGGAGCGGCTCGAGCCTGGCTGGGTGCTGTCAGCATGCGTGCTCCTCACGGAGGCCGGGAAGCCCATTCACCTGCGTGCCGAGATCCGTCACGTGTCCGTCACCGCGGAGGGAACGAGCGTCTGTGGCCTGCGGGTGGAGCCGCTCACGGGCCTGGATACGGAGCGCTGGAGAGAGCTCGTCACTCGCTCGCTCTGCCCCGCCACGAGGACAGATGGGAGCCTGGTGGAGCCGTTGTGGCAGCTCTTCATCGACTCGGGCTACTTCAACCTGGCCAGCCACTCGGCGGAGTGGTTCGAGGACCAGCGCGCCAGCTTCCTCGAACTGGGCCGGCGTGCCGCACACCTGCCGCAGCTGATGTGTCTGGCGGCGTGGCCTTCTGCTCGCGGTGTGGAGGCGACGCTCGCCTCCATGAAGCCATACCAATCGCTGTGGCTGGTCCACCAACTGGCGAAGCGGCCGGGAAGCGCGCCCTCGCCGATCACCACGGGAAGAATCCTCCGGGATCTCTATGTCCGGACGGTGGAGCACGCGCAGGGTGACCCCGGCTTCCGGTGGCTGGGAGCTTACATCGAGGGAACTGTGCCTTTCGTCCACCGCGTGCACAGCGGCTTCGCGCGCCGGATGGCCGGCACGGGCCGGACGCTTCTGCTTCCCCTGCGGATGGTGGACGTCTCCTGTGCGGAGCCTCGTAAGGCGCTCCCAGTGGGGATGACGCTCGGTCCAGCGACACCTTTCGAGCAGGCACTGCTCGCCCGCAAGCTCGCCCGCCTGCGCCCTGCCAGCTACCTCGAAGCCCTGGATCTGAGCGCGGAGTCCTTGGAGCTGGAGGCCGCAGCCGGAGCCTGGCGTGAAGCCGGGCTGGAGCGGGAGCGGCACATCCTGGTCGCACGCCATCAGGGCAGACCGCTCGCGGCGGCGGTGCTGGAGGTGGGCCAGCGCGGGGCCAACCCCTTCCGCCTGCTGGATGCCGTGCGCCTCTTCCCGCTGGCTCCCGAGACAGGGGAGGCCCGTGAGGCGCTGCTGGACGCGGCGCGCCAGTGGTACGCAAGCCGCGGCCGCGACACCTTCGTCTTCATGCAAGAGGACGGGCTCAACAGCCACGTCGCTCATGGCGCTGCGCGGCCGTACCTCTGGCTCATCGCCGCGGAGCTCGCCCCCGATTTCCTGGAGCACATCCACACGCAGACAGCAGGCCGTCTGCCCACCTCCGCTGAGAAGGAGCTGTCATGAACCTGATGAAGACGATGTACCTGCCTCACGTCCTGGAGACCCGCGCCCGGCTGGAGACGGAGCCGGTGGTGCGCACCCTGTTGTCCCCCGATATCTCCCCCGCCCTGCTGGAGCGCTTCATGATCGAGTGGTCCGCGCGCGGGGCGTACATGACCGAGCCCGTAGAAGGATGGATCCGCGGCGCGGGCGAGCGTTGCATCGCGCTGGGGCAGGAGAAGCTCGGCCGGGGGCTCATCACCCACTCGCGGCACGAGGCCGGACACCACCTGATGACCATCGAGGACACGCGCGTGCTGGTGCGCCGCTGGAACACGCGCTACGCGCAGCAGCTCGACGCGGATGCGCTGATCACCCAGGCCCCCACGGAGGCGATGCGGGCCTACCGTCAGCTGCATGACGACACGATCGCGAGCGATCTGCCGATCGGCCAGGCGGCCATCGAGTACGAGGTGGGCTACCTGGCGGTGGAGTTGGTGCCGCGAATCCTCGCGCAAGTCACCCGGGTGCTCGGACGCGAGGCCATGGATCAGCTCTCCTTCCTCAAGGAGCACGCCGCGGTGGATGTCGGCCACACGGCCCTCAATGAGCGGATGATGGAGGAGGCCATCACCCCAGAGCCTGCGCATGCCCACAAGTTGGCATCCATCGGCGCCAAGGGGCTGGACTGCTACCTGCGCTTCCTGGGGGACTGCCTGAGCGCTGCGCAAGGCACCTGGACTTCGCTGAGCGCGGCGGCCTGAGCCTGGGCGCCTTCTCAAAGGCCTCCAAGCGGTGGCAGGGCATGGGGCCTGGAGGGTAGTTGACGCGGCGGGCGCGCTCTCCGTCGACAGCGGAGAGCGCGAGAGCCTACTTCTTCGTCGGCGCCCGAGCCCGGCCCGGCCGAGAAGGGGGACCGTTCCGGTTTTCAGACCGTATGCCGGTGAGCGCGAGGCGCAGCAGCCGGCTCGCGGTGGCCGGATCGTCTTCGGTGGCGACGGCAATCGCGTTCGCCAAGAGCATCAGGTCCTTCGTCGTGGCGACGGCGTGAAGCGCGCCCACAGACGAGGCCCGTGCCACCAGAACCTCCATCACGTCGAGCAGCATGTCGGTGCAGCAGAGCTCTTCTGGCGAGAGGCCATCCGGGCCGGCCAGCAGGGCAGCGGCAAGTCCGCGGTGGGTCGCCGTGTAGACTGTCAGCTCCTCGAGCCAGGCAGCCAGCTCAGCGCCGGGGTCCTCGCCCGGCTGCACGGCGGCCCGCGCACAGAGCTGCGCGACGCCGGCGCGGAATACCGCCTCCAACAGCGCCCGCCGCGACGGGAAGTGCCGGTGCAGGGTCGCGGAGCCCACCCCCGACCGCCGCGCGATCTCCTCGAGCGACGCCTGCGCGCCATCCCTGGCGACCAGCTCTGCGGCGGCGGCGACGATCCGCTCTCGGTTGCGTCGGCCGTCCGCTCGCAACGTCTTCACACGATCCACGGAGATCCTCTCCTCGACAAACGGGGTGGCCCTCCATATCTTGCCACCGAAGTCTAAACGGTGGGGCACCCCACTTACAGGAGGCCCGCATGAGCAGCAGCGATCCCGTTCTCGTCACCGCCGCCACAGGGCGACAGGGCGGCGCCACCGCCCGGGCGCTGCTGGCCGAAGGCAGCACATCGGTGCGGGTAATGGTGCGCAACCCGGACGCGCCGAACGCGAAGGCCCTCGCGGCGGCCGGCGCCGAGGTGGTCATCGGGGATCTCGACGATCCGCGATCGCTGCGCGCCGCCTGCGCGGGGACACGGGCGGTGTTCTCGATGCAGTCGCCCATTCTCTCCGCGACCGGCGTTGACTACAGCAAGGAGCGCGAGCAGGGAAAAAACCTCGTCGAGGCCGCGCTTACCGAAGGCGTCGGCACGTTCGTGCACACCGCGACATCGGGCGTCGGCGACCACCGCAACGTCGAGGGCTGGGCCGAGGGTCGCTGGAAGTCCCACGAGGACTACTGGGAGAACAAGCTCGCTACCTGCGAGCTCGTGCGCAACGCCGGCTTCGAGCACTGGACCCTCATCCTGCCCGCCACCTTCATGGACCAGCCCATGTTCGATCCCGCCGGCTTCGCCGACGGGCGCCAGTTGGTCACGGTGATCAGGACTGATCGGCCCATTGGGCTCATCGCCCCGGAGGACATCGGCAAGGCAGCCGCGGCGGCGATCAACGATCCCGCCAGGTTCAAAGGTGTGACGCTGCAGCTCGCCGGCGACCTGCTCACGCTTCCTCAGATCGCCGAGATACTCTCGCGCCTCGACGGCAAGGAGTACGAGTGCAGGTGGGCACGGTCGAGGAGGCCGTCGCCGCCGGCCTGCATCCCGGTGTGGCGCAGGGACTGACGTACATGAACGTCGCCCCGGTGCTGGCACGACCCGAGATCGCCCGATCCTACGGTCTCTCTCCCATGAGCTTCGAGACGTGGGCCCGCCAGCAGCGCGGGATGGCCTGACCGCCGCGCTCACGGTCTGCCTAGGGCTTCACGAAGCGGCCCAGGAAGAGGACGGTATTCGTTTCCGGCTTCTCCTGCTGTGCCAGGCCCGAGAAATCGGCCCACTCCGTGCTTCTGCAAACCGCCCGTCCTCTGGGACGATGTGCCAGAAGCCGCTGTAACTCCAGGGACTTGGCGTCAGTCCTTGGAGCGTCTCTTTCTGACGTCCCTGCGTCGGCATTGAACGCGGGCGTAAGGGCTTCGCCGCAGCCCACCTTCAGGCGCCAGCACGCGCTGGAGTGGCCAACAGACGTTTCGAGGGTGCGCATAGGTGAGAGAGCACGGCTGGCACAAGCAGTGCTCTGGCCCCCCGCGAGGGAGCGGCGACCCATGCATACCAACACTGCACATCGGCCCCTGCCGGACTACCCGCCGGAGCCTCCTCCCATACCTTTGCCCCTGGCGGAGAACGGTCGGCCAGCTCGTGGCTTTGTCGCCAAGCTGAACCTGTTCGTGGACCTGCTCCTGGTAATGGGAACGCAGCTGGGTTCCACGGTGCTGCTGGGCCACAGTCTTCCGTGGGCAGCCTGGAGTGGGGGGCCTTACGGCAGAGGGTGTTCCGCTGGCTGGCGGTGCGCGAGGCCCCTCGAGAAGACGAGGCGCTCATCCTCGGTGTGGGCGCCATGGGCCGGCTGACTGGCGTGGCGCTGCGGAAGCGAGGCCGCCGCCACGTCGCGGGCTATCTGGCGTGGTGAACGCCGAGGAGCTGCGCGCCAAGCTCGAGGCGCTCAGCGAGCAGACCGGCCCCGTGTTCAAGATCAAGAACGACCCGAGAATCACTCGGATCGGCCGCTTCATCCGCAAGTACTCCATCGACGAGCTGCCGCAGCTGATCAATGTACTGCGCGGTGAGATGAGCGTGGTAGGCCCGCGCCCGCCGCTTCCGAAGGAGGTGGAAAAATACGCTGCATGGCAGCGCCGGCGTCTGTCAGTGCGCCCAGGTCTCACCTGCATCTGGCAGGTCTCCGGCCGCAACCAGATCTCCTTCGACGAGTGGATGTACTTGGACATGCAGTACATCGACAATTGGACCCTGCTGACAGACCTGCGGCTGATCTTGAAGACAGTGCCCGTGGTCATTACGGGAAGTGGTGCCAGCTAACACCTGAGATTCGACATCAAGAACTGGACGGGCCCATGTACACCCCGCTGCCCCTCGCCCCGGAAGCGCCCTCGTTCCCCCGCGAGCTCTCCCCAGCTCCCGCGGAGCCGGTTCCCACCGAGTTGCTCCACCTGTGGACGCTGCTCACCCAGCGCGAGCCGTGGTCCTCACTGGTGGTGGTACCCGCGCAGCCGGGGACCTCCGGCTTGGCAGCGGGGCAGGCCATCCTCTCGGTGGGCAAGCAGTACCGCGAGAAGCCCCTCCGCCTGATCGACGCCGAGGGCCTGCCGCCGGGAGCCGCCGCCCGTCTCGTGCGAGACATCCGCTCGTACATGGAGCAGGGCGGGAGGACCGTCACCTGCATCGACTCGGTCCTCACGAACCCGGTGGGGCTCGAGGTAGCGCTGGCCTGCGAGCGCGCGCTGTTGTGCGTGCCACTGGGGTCCACGCACTTCTCCGCGGCCCGGCACACGCTGGAGCGGATCGGCAAGGCGCGCTTCCTGGGCTGCGTGACGCTGACGCGCGTGCGTTGAGGTTGGCGCGCGGGCAGCCCCTCCGGCCCGCGTTCCACCCGCTGCGTGCCGGGGGGACCGAGCGCTGCTGCACCCCGCCTCCGGCGGCCTCATCTTGAGAGCCGACTCCAGGAGGTGCGGGTGAAGCCCGGTATAGCAGCCCAGCTCCGGCCGGGGGACATGCTCCCTCCCCTGCCCACGCCCTCCAGGCGCAGGCGCTGGGGATGGGTGCCGGGCGTGCTGGTGCTCGCGGCCTTCCTCGTCTTCGTGCTCACGCGCTATGCCGAGGAGGAGAAGCTCGCCCAGCTCTTTCTCCAGGCCCGTCCCGCCTGGCTGCTCGTGGGCGCTGGGTTCCAGGTGGGCACCTATCTGTGTGCCGCGGTGCTCTGGAGGCGCGTGCTGCTGCGCACCGGGGTTCACGCTCCGCTGCTCTCCCTGGCTCGCTTGTCCATCATGAAGCTCTCCTTTGATCAGATCTTCCCCAGCGCGGGGCTGGGCGGCTCCCTGGTCGTCGCACGAGGGCTCCGGCGGGAGGGCGCCTCCGCCAGCGCGGCCGCCGCCTCGGTGATCATCACCAACCTGTGCCTCTACGCCGCGCAGGCCCTCGCCCTGGGCATCAGCCTCCTCTTCCTCTGGTACCGGCGCGAGCTGAATCCTCTGGTGAAGTGGCTGGCCGCCAGCTTCTCCATCCTGCTCGCCATCGTCCCTGCCACCACCCTCTGGCTGACGCGGCGCCAGAGCTGGCTGGGTGCCCGGTGGATCCGGCGCATCCCAGGGCTCGAGCCCCTGCTGCGCACCCTCTCTCAGGTACCGCCCCGGCTGCTGCGCGACCCGCGCCTGCTCGCCGAGGGCACCCTGCTCTCGCTGGCCATCTTCCTCCTAGACGCCGCCACCCTAGGCGCCACGCTCCGGGCACTGGGGCACACCGCCCTGCCGAGCACCGTGCTCGTCAGCTTCATGCTGGCCTCCGTGGCGGAGACGGTGTCCATCATCCCCGGCGGTGTCGGCACCTTCGAGGCCGCCTGCGTGGGGATGCTGAACTACCTCGGAGTTCCGCTCGAGACGGCGCTCACCGGCACCCTGCTGCTGCGCGGCTTCACCCTCTGGCTCCCCTTGCCTGTTGGCCTCTTGCTTCTCCGAGGGAGCGTCCCCGAGGAGAAGCAGGATGGGTGACAGGCGCCCCTCTTCCCCCTCTGCTCCTGAAGCCCTCCCCGCCTGGAGCGGCTCCGCCGAGGCACTGCTGGCGCGGCTCGGGAGCAGCTCCTCGGGGCTCACGAGCACCGAGGCCCAGGCCCGGCTCGAGCGCTACGGCCCCAACACCCCTGAGCGGCGCACCCGGCGCTTCCCCGTGGTGGAGTTTCTGGCGCGCTTCCGGGAGCCGCTCGTGCTGGTGCTGCTGGCGGCCAGCGTCGCCTCGGCGCTCACGGGTGATCTGACGAGCGCCTCCATCATCGCCACCATCCTGCTGCTCAGCGTGACGCTGGACTTCTTCCAGGAGCACCGCGCCGGGGATGCAGCGGAGAAGCTCCGGCACATGGTGGCCCCGCGAGCCCGGGTCCTGAGAGATGGGACGGAGCAGGAGCTCCCCTCCGCCACGCTCGTCCCCGGGGATGTGGTGCTCTTGGAGGCCGGCAGCCTGGTGCCCGCGGACGCGCGGTTGCTGGAGTCCCGGGACCTCTACGTCAACCAGGCGCTCCTCACCGGTGAGTCCTACCCGGTGGAGAAGGCCACGGGTGAGGCCCCCCCGGACGCCGGCCCCACCGAGGCGCGCAATGCCGTTTTCATGAGCACCTCCGTCATCAGCGGGACGGCAAGGGCCGTGATCTTCAACACAGGCACGAGGACCTCGGTGGGCGCCATTGCCCACTCACTGGCCCAGCGCGCCCCTTCCACCGCGTTCGAGCTGGAGATGCGCCGCTTCGGGCTGATGCTGATGCGGCTGACGGTGCTGCTGGTGCTCGTGGTGCTGCTGGTGCACGTGCACGCGCGCCGGCCCCTGTTGGAGTCCTTCCTCTTCTCCGTGGCGCTGGCGGTGGGCCTCACTCCCGAACTGCTGCCCATGATCCTCTCCGTGACGCTGTCGCGCGGCGCGCTGCGCATGGCGTCCCGGCATGTCATCGTCAAGCGGCTGAGCGCGGTGCACGACCTGGGGAGCATGGATGTGCTGTGCACGGACAAGACGGGCACGCTCACGGAGGCATGCATCCGCCTGGAGCAGCATGAGGACGCCACGGGCCGCGAGTGCGCCCGGGTGCTGGAGTTGACCTGGCTCAACAGCCACTTCGAGACCGGGCTGCGCAGCCCCATGGACGAGGCCATCCTCGCGCACCAGGAGGTACAGCCTGCCGGTTGGAGCAAGGTGGACGAGGTGCCCTTCGACTTCGAGCGCCGCCGCGTCTCCGTGTTGCTGGAGCGCGAGGGTCATCGGCTGCTGGTGGTGAAGGGGGCTCCCGAGGAGTTGTTGCCCCTCTGCACCCACTATGAAGAGGACGAGGGACGCACCCAACACCCCCTGGATGCCGCGGCGCGGGCCCGGGTGCAGGCGCGCTTCGCGGAGCTGGGAGAGCAGGGGTTCCGCGTGCTCGCCGCCGCCTGGCGAGAGGAGCCTCCGGACATGCAGGTGGCGCGCACCGGAGACGAGGTGGAGCTCACCCTCGCCGGCTTCGCCGCGTTCCTGGATCCACCCAAGCAGAGCGCGCGGCCCGCGCTGGAGGCGCTCACCCGAGGCGGCGTTCAGGTGAAGGTCGTCACGGGGGATGACGAGCGCGTCGCGCAACATGTCTGCCGCGAGTTGGGGCTCCCCGTGAAGCAGGTGCTCACCGGCCGGCAGCTGGAGGCGCTGGATGAGCAGGCGCTCCGGGTGCGGGCCGAGCAAACCACCCTCTTCGCCCGCGTCTCTCCCGCGCAAAAGAGCCGCATCATCCGCGCGCTGCGCGGGCGCGGGCACGTGGTGGGTTACCTGGGGGATGGCGTCAACGACGCACCCTCGCTGCATGCCGCGGATGTGGGCATCTCCGTGGACGGCGCCGTGGATGTGGCCCGCGAGGCGGCGGATCTGCTGCTGCTGCGGCAGGATCTGGCCGTGCTCCAGGAAGGCGTGGAGGAAGGCCGGCGGACCTTCGGCAACGTCATGAAATACATCCGCATGGGCACCAGCTCCAACTTCGGCAACATGCTGAGCATGGCGGGCGCCTCCATGCTGCTGCCGTTCTTGCCCATGCTCCCCATCCAGATCCTCCTCAATAACCTGCTCTACGACTTGTCCGAGCTGGCCATCCCGCTGGATGAGGTGGACCCGGAGCAGCTCGCGCAGCCGCCCCGGTGGGATCTGCGCTCGGTACAGCGCTTCATGGCTTTGTTCGGCGTGCTCAGCTCGCTGTTCGATGCAGCCACCTTCGCCGTCCTGCTGCTGCTCTTCAAGGCCGAGGCCCCGCTGTTCCAGACGGCGTGGTTCATGGAGTCGCTCACCACGCAGGTGCTCGTCATCTTCATCATCCGCACCCATCGCAACCCGCTGCGCAGCCGGCCCTCGGGCTGGCTCCTGCTGTCATCCCTGGGGGCCATCGTCGTGGCCAACGTGCTGCCCTTCACGGCCCTGGGTGCCTGGTTCGGCTTCATCCCCCTCCCACCTTTGCTGGGACTGCTGCTGGCGGGGCTGGTCGTGGCCTACCTGCTCTCGGCGGTCTTGCTCCACCGCGCCTTCTACTGGCATCAGTCCCACGGCTGTCCCTGAGGGGCATCTCTGTGTGAAAGCTTTTGGCCCTGCCGTGCCTTGATGGAGTCACGCAGTGGCTAGGACTTGCTCACGGGGATGAGAGAAATGCCTAGCATCCACTCACACGTCCCGAATCGCGTTGTCTACGGTGCGGTTCTTCGGCTGAGAACACAAAACAAGCAACAGAGTGGCCGCACCGGGGTTGGGGTACTCATTGGACAGTGCGTGGCAATTCTTGGCTCAACAACAGCGAATGCGTGTACTGGCTGCCGCCCATCAGCGTCAAGGCAGTACTCGGTTGTCCAATGCTTGCCAGGGGTAACAGACGATATGAGCCAGATCTTTCTGCGGCGTCTTCTTGTCACTGCGGGACTGATGTTTGGAATTCAGGCATGCGGTCCTGAGTCGGATGGTGCTGTGAGCGCGGATACCGCGCAGACATCAACAGCGCTCGAGGAGCAGGAGGTTTCGGGGGCCTTCGCCGAGGTTCAAGCTGAGCCAGTTCCTCTGCTGGAGCTCGCGGACGAGCTGGCTGCACAGGCGGCCACACTTGACGCCGCAGTGCCCCCCACGATCGTCTGCAATCCCAAATGGACCACGATCACCTCGGTGGCGAACGGCCGTTACGTTTCCGCGGAAGTGGGCTGGGGCGGCACTCAGTACGGCACGCTCAGAGCCCGGGCTTACCGGGCGGACCTTTGGGAAAGGTATCAGCTCTGTTACTTCGCCGGCACGTATGCACTGAAGTCTCTGGCCAATGGCCGCTATGTTTCCGCCGAGATCGGCTGGGGCGGAGACACCTTCGGCACGCTGAGGGCCCGCGCCACGGAGGTAGCGGCATGGGAGCGCTTCTATATTATCCCCTTGAGCGGGGGCCAGTATGCGTTGCGCTCCTATGCCAAAAACTTCTACGTCTCGGCCGAGATAGGCTGGGCCGGTGATCGCTACGGTACGCTGCGAGCGCGCGCAACAGCCATCCAGCTGTGGGAACTCTTCCGCTAGGAACCCCGGCTCCCACCAGGGAAAGGAAAGCCCCGGCTCGCCAGATGGCGGCCGGGGCTTTTGCGCTCGACTGAGCGGATGGTGGCTCCTGACCGTCAGAGGGTGCAGTTCTGCTGGCCCGTCAGGGGCTTGTTCTTCGTGGTGACACAGGAGCACGACCCTCGTCCCCGGCACTTGAACGAGGTGGACGCCTCGCACAGGTCGCTCACCCGCTTCCAGCGCAGGGTGACCTTCGGGTCGTCCTCCTCTCTCTGAGTGAAGAGTTCGTCCCCGCGGACGGCGAAGGAATAGACCTCCGTGTAGGGATCTTTCAGCGGCCTGTCGCTGTAGTCGTCGCAGGTCGAGGCCCGCGTCACCATAGAGGCTGCGGCATCCGGGGCCACGCTCTTGTGCGCCAGCGCGAAGCCCCGTTCCGCGGCCTCACGCGCCTGGGGGCCATGTCCCCACTCGAAGTAGACGAAGGACAGGTTGGACAGGGTGCGTACCACCGCCAGATGCTCCTCTCCCAGGACGCGCTGGAGGATGACGAGCGCCCGCTGGATGACGGCCTCCGCGCGCGCAAACTCTCCCGTGTAGCCCAGCGTGCCCCCCAGGTTCGCCAGCGCCCGCGCGGTGTCGCGATGCTCGGGGCCATGGAGTTCTTCATGGAGTCGAACCGCCTCCTCCTGCCATCGCTTCGCCTCGAGGAGCCGTCCTTGCTGACGGGCCAGCAGGCCCAGGCGCCCGGTGAGCTCGGCGCGGGTGGCGGCGTGCGACGCGCCCTTCGCGATGACACGGTCGAGCGCCTCGCGCAGGAGGGGCTCCGCCTCGGCGAAGCGGCCCTCCTGTTCGAGCAGCTCGGCGCGGACATAGTCCAGCAGCGCGTCGAACTCGGGGTCTCGCAGCGGCTCCGCTACGGCCTGGGCGCGTTGGAGGTGGGCCCACGCCTCCCGCGTCTGCCCCAGGCCATGCACAGTTACCCAGGCCATGCCATAGAGCGCCCGCGCCAGCACGCCATGGTGCCGCCCGGCTTCCGCCGCGAGGGCCGCCTGTGCCGCGGAGTCCCGGGCGGCTTCGAACATGCTCGCATCCGACTGAATCGTCGAGCACAGCAGGTGGGCCTCCGCCTCCAAGGGGCGGTAGTGCGTGCGCACAGCGCGCTCCCGCGCGGCCAGCACCCCCTTCAAGGCCTCCGGGGTACGCCCCGCGAGCAACTCCGCGTTCGCCCGCGCCAGTTCCCCCCGGATGACCGCCACCTCCGCCAAGGCCACCGGGTCCTCGGGTAGCGCCACCGCCTCCTGCAACGTCCTCACGTCGGAGCAGCGCCGCAGGCTTGTCAGGGACGCCCCCAGGCCGAAGCCACGCTCCACCGTGCGGGCGTCCGCGCCCTGGAGCACTGCCACCAGGCGATTCACCTCGCCCAGCCGTTCATCGAGACACGCCATGCGCAGGCCCAGCACCTGGTCCGACTGCTCCCCCCAGACACGCGTGGCCTCGCAGGCCTCCTGGTGCGCGCGCGTCCAGTCCTCCTTCCAGCGCTCCAGCGCCGCCGCCACCGCCGCGAAGGAGGCTTCCGCGTCTGGCGAGCCCGTGGCCAGGAACGCCCGGTGGAGGGCCTCGCGGGCCGCCTCGTCCCAGACTCCCGCGAAGTGCCGCTCGCTGCCCTGACACAGCTCGCGCGGCTCCCTCCGGGCAAGTACGCCCAGCACCGCGACGGCCAGGACCACCGCCAGCGCCGCCAGGCTCCCGTTGCGCCATCGGGAGACAGGGTCCCGGGCGAGCCGTGCGCGCAGCTCGCCCATGGAGGAGAAGCGCTTCGCCGGGTCCGCGGAGAGCCCCCGGCGGACCACGGACCGCAGCCACACCGGAACCCCGGGCCGTTCGGGCCGCACGGCCTGACGCGCCATCGCCTCCAGCAGCGCCTCCCGGGTTGTCCCCTCGAAGGGACGCTGGCCATTGAGCGCCTCGTAGAGCGCGACGCAGAAGGAGAACTGGTCCGAGCGGGCATCGCCGCGCTCGCCACGAAGCTGCTCGGGCGCGCCGTAGGCCAGCGTGCCCAGCAAGGTCCCGGTGACGGTGAGGGCGTCGCTCGTCACCGAGGCATCCAGCACCGCCCCCTCCCCGGACGCCGCCGTCGCGTGGGCCAGGCCGAAGTCGGTGATGCGGACGACGCCAGGCTTCGTGAGCAGGACGTTGTCCGGCTTGAAGTCGCGGTGGACGATGCCCAGCGCATGCGAGGCAGCGAGCCCGTCCGCGGCCTGGAGGAAGCGCTCCAGGATCTCCCGGCGCGAGCGGGGACGTTCCGCCAGCCACTTCCGCAGCGTGCCTCCCTCCACGAACTCCATCACCAGGAACAGCTGTCCCTCGTACTCGCCCACGTCATGGAGGCTGGCGACATGGGGATGGGACAGCCGCGCCATGGTCCGGGCCTCGCGCTCCAGCCGCTGTCGCGCCAGGTCCAGCGAGTCCCCGCGAAGCCGCTCCGGGTTGAGCAGCTTCAACGCCACCTTGCGGTCCAGCTCGGGGTCGTACGCGACATGGACGCGGCCCATGCCGCCCTCGCCCAACAGGCCCAGCACCACATAGCGCCCTACCCGCGTGCCCGTGGCGAGCGGCCCCACGCCCTGCGCGAGGGGCGGCTCCTCCAGAGCGCTCAGCGCGGCGAGCACGCTCCGGCACTCGCCACAGCCGGTGACATGGGAGCGCACCGCCTGCTCACGCTCGGCCGACAGCAAGCCATTCACGTAGCGGGCGAGGTCGTTCTCGTCTGGGCAGCTCATCCCTTCGCCGCCAGGAGCCCGGACAGGCTCAGGTCGAGGCGACCGTGGATAGCGCGCATCACGCTGTCCAATTCCTCCGAGGAGAGCGCCAGCCGCTCCGACAGGCACCGGCGCGTGCGCTTTTCCAGCAGCGCCTGTACCCCGGACAACCGCCGGGACAGGGTCGACTTGTGCAGACCGTACAGCGTCCCCATCCGCTCCAGGGAAAGCCGCTCCACGAAGTGCAGGCGCAAGAGCTCCCGGTCCTCGTCATCGAGTGACGCCACCGCCTGCACGAAAGCGGCACGCACATGCGCGCGGGCCTCCTCGCGGACCAGCCCCAGCTCCAGCCCTCCCTGGGCGGGATGCGCGGCCAGCACCTCGGCATCCACCTGGGCCTCCTGGCCATGCGCCTTGCGCATCCGCAGCGCGAGCCGCACGCCCGCGCTGTTCACCCAGTGGAACAATGAGCCCACGCCCGCATAGCCGATGAGCCGGGGCGGCCCTCCCGCCCGGGGCATGAGCAGGTTCGCCCGGAGCGTCTGGAGCACCTCGTCCACGAACGCGGGCGAGGGATGGAGGCGGGAGAGCGGCACGCGCAGCCTGCCCAGGACCTCCTCCTCGAGCAGCTCCGTGGCTCCGGGCGTCTCCAGGGCACAGGCGAGCGCGAGCGCCAGGTCTCGCGCATGCAGGCGCTCCAGGACGCGAGCGGGGTCGTCCGCCTCGGCGAGCCACGCGCCCAAGTGACGCGCGAACACGAGTGGCTCTGGCGCCACGCTCCGAAGCGAGGCCGCCTCCGCGAATATCCGGGAGAGTACCTGAGGCAGGCCGGGCTCGGCACGCAGCCGCTCCGCGGCGGCTGCCGTCATCGAACCGAGAACCGTCTCGAGGAGCTCCTCGGGAAGGATGTCCGTGCGCATGGCCTTGCGAGTCCAGGGGCGAACCGGCCACGCCCCCCACGGCTCTCGTAGCACGAAGCCCTACCGGCAGTGGATCCTCCAATTCCCCAATGGCAACGAGAACACGACACGTCCGCAGGGGCAGGTACATCTTCGGAGGGTGATGCTCCACCGGCCCAGTGCACAGCCCGATCTCCGAAGCGCTCCATCTGCTCCCGTTGCTGCAATCCAATGGCTCCATCCGCCTGCATTGACATGTGCAGCGCAGTGATCATCCACTCAGCCCATGCTCAAGACCGACTCCGAATACCAGTCTTGCATCCAAAGCTCCGAACGCGCGTCGTGGAAGCTCGATGACGTGCTCCCCAACTCAAGCACCACTGGCTCGAAGAGGCGCAGCACACCCGCCTCGACTTCCTGGAGGCCCAGAAGATCCTCGCTCAGGCGCCCGAGACGCTGGAGGCGGCCATGACCGAGTACGCCGAGCTGCTCCAGGCGCTCCGGGCCACTTTGAACGCACAGCTCGAGCTGGATCTGCAGACCTTCGAGAAGGCCGCGGGGCGTACGTTCACGGAGGCCGAGCGGAAGGAGATCTCCGTAGCTCAAGAGCGCTCATACGGTCCTTCATCGGCATGGGGATGAAGGCCCCTCTCTACCTCTCCCGCCTGAGGGCGCTCTCCCCGCTCGCCGAGCAGCGCGTCCTCGAGCTCGCCCCTCAGTACTCCTGCAACTGAGCGCCGGGCGCGCGCGCGTCCACAAACCCTACGTCTTTCAATTCCGCAACGGAGCAACACGATGCACAAAGGCATACTCATGGCTGTTTTGACCCTGCCGATGCTGGGCTGCGGTTCCGCCCGGGCAGACGAACCCTGGACTCTGAGGACCATCGCCGATGCCCGCAGCGGCATTGCCTCGCCCGTAGACCTGGGCGCTCCAGGTGACTCGCCGGGGGATATGTTCGTCTTCGATCAGCCGCTGCTGAATGAGGCAGGGCAAAACATCGGGAGCAACAGCGGCTTCTGCGTCCGGACGCTGCCCGGCCAGTTCAGTGAGTGCCAGTGGACGCTCACGATGAGCGATGGCTCCATCACCGTCGCGGGCCGGGAGGCCGAGACAGGTCCCTCCCAGATTCCCGTCATCGGTGGCACAGGTGCCTACTTGGGCGTGAGCGGGGTGCTGGTCACCACTCCCAATGGAGATAGGACGTTCACTCAGGTGCTCACGCTGATCCGGCCGAACAGCTGAACCGATCGGCCTGTGGCTTCCGCTCAGCAGCCCACGAAACCCTGGCAGTAGGGGACAATCCCCAACTCGTTCTGGATGGAGCCCAACGGGGCGAAGGCGAAGTTCCACGGGTTGGAGCCCGCGCCGCACGAGTCATCGCCACCAGCGGGCTGACGCTGGTGCTGGCACTGAAGAAGGCGCTGTCGCTGTAGCGGCAGCTGCGCCCCGCTGGGCAGCTGCCGCCGCTGGTATAGGAGGGATCGGTGATCTCCGTTCGCGCCAAACTGCGGCCATTTCTGTTCCCCCAAGCGGAGGAGGCGAGAGCGGGGAGTGAGGCAGCGGCCAGGAAGGAGCGGATGAAGCAGAGGACGCCGCGAGTGGATTGGGCAGAGTTGCTGAAGAGGACGTTCGACTTCGACGTGTTCGCCTGCGTCAGGTGTGGAGGCAGGCTTAAGGGTCTTGGCGTATGTGAAGGCAGGCAGGGGAGTGCGAGCGATACGGGAGCACCTGGGCTTGCCCACGGCAGGTGTGAGCCTGGCCCCGGCGCAAGAATCAATCCAGGCCGCGGGGTGTTAAGGCTCACGCCTCCCCAGAGCCAAAAGGCCCAGTCCCCTACCGCGCACCCCATGGGAGGGCGGCCTGGGCAGGCGTGTACCTCAAGGGGCTGCGCGGCCTGTCCACCGACCGGGCGCACTGCTCGGGCGGCACCTGTCAGCGGTCCTCCTCGGCACCTCCGCTCCAGTCCTCACCCGCAACATGGCCTCTATCCTGCCTATACGCGCGGCTGATTCCGTAGCGCTGCCCATGGGCCGGGGCACGATTTCTCGCTCTGTGCGACATGATCACCGACACTCTCCGGCCGCTACAAGGCAAAGGACGGTCGGCCATGGGGACCACTTTCGTCAACCACCACATCTACCAAGAGGGAGACGCCTACGGGCTCGTGTACGCGCTGCTGCTGAGCCGGGCCAAGCTGGGCGATCCGATGAGGGGGCTCCTGTGGGTGGACGAGGGGCTGTACGACGACGGAATCGACCCCTTGCTCAAGAAGGCCGTCGACTACAAGCGGAAGGTCGATGGGCGGCTGGGCTACTTCTCGTCATTCGGCCTGCTCGACAGCGAACTCTGCATCGTCCGCTGCCGCTTCGAGAAGGACGTCGATCTCGTGGAGTTCCATGAGGAGCCAGGCTCCCTCCTGGTGATCGCGGACAAGGACTTCTTCAACAGCAACCCCCGCCTCCTGTCGCGCTTCCTCACCACGAAGGAGAACCCCATCGGCGGCTGGCTCGAGGAGAAGGAAGCGGCGCTGGCCCTCAAAGTGGATGAGCGCTCGCTCGAGCATGCGGCGGCGGTTCTCGGCATCTCACTGTCGGGCAGGGTGTCGTGGTCGAACGCCGAGCGGTTGCGTGGCTTCCTCCGCGTACACTCCTTCTACAAGGAGGCGGCTCTTGACGTCATGGAGGTGGGGCTCGTCGCCCGCCGCCGTCAGGAGTTCTCGGATGCCGTCATGAAGGCGTTCCACGGTGGCAAGGGGCAGATCGCCTTCGCTTACATCGATGCCTCGACGAACTACGTCCTGAGCTGCGTGGACAAGAAAGGCTTCGCGCCAGTGGTGAGCGCGCTCCGGCTGGAGATCCTCAACGCCACCAGCAAGTTTTCCCAGGCGAACGAAAAGTTCATCTCGACCTTCGTCGAGGATCTGGAGTTGCGCAAGGGCGGAGTCCGAGAGGCCACGCCCGTCCTGGTGCTGTTCTGGATCCGCGGCGCGAAGCCCGACGAGGAGCGCGCCATCCTCGCGGACTTCGGCCTCGGGCAGGAGAGAACGAGCCCCGGCAAGCCGCAGCACCATACCAACTTCACGCTCTACAAGCAGGTCAGGCAGATCGTCTCCGACATGGCGGCCGAGCTGAACGCGCCGATCCGGTTCATCCCCATCGGCGACGAGCTCAAGGAAGAGCTCGGGAAGCTGTCGGCCCCGATCTCCTCGAGAGCGATGGCGAGGGGCGAGGACCTCTCCATGGGCCAGAACGCGCTCGAGCACACGGCGATGGTCCTCGGCATCTCGCTCTACGAGAACCTCTCGTCGGAGGATCGGACGCGGATCCAGAGCTACCTCCTGCACCACTACGGAATCTCTGAGAAGAAGAGCGACGAGATGTTGACGCTCTCGTACCGCAAGAGCCCATCGTCCCATAACTTGATCCGGTTCTGGGAGCGCGAGCCCTTCAAGGGCCAGCCGATGGGGGCTCAGATCAACTTCCTGCTCAACCTCTCCCTCCGCTATCCGGTGATCCAGATCGGCATGCGCAGCGGCTCGATGGAGCGCCTGATGTACCTCGGCGTGCCGACGATCTACTTCGACCGCACGCAGTCGGAAGACGACCTCCAGAACCCGGTAGGGGCGACGCGGATCAAGCAGCTCTGTGGGTTCCAGGGCCGCTCGCTGCAAGAGCTCATGGCCTACCTGATCCGGCTCAATGCGTCGCTGGATGGCGGGGGCCGCGGAACCACCAAGGGGTTCCCGCTGTTCTTCCAGATCGAGAACCGGGACACCGGCTTCCTCCGGTACTCCGCGCTCCAGAACACCACCGTCAGCCGCACCATCGAGCGGATCGCCGGGAGCGAGACCCTGAGCGAGTACAACAGTTTCAAGCAGGCGCTGCTGCAGAAGAAGTACCTCACGTCGAAGCTCTCCGAGTTGGCACGGTCACTCCTTCATCTCGGCGGACTCGTCGACGAGGAGGAGCAGAAGATGCGCGCCTTGGTCTGGTTCATCGTGTTCGCCTACCCACGGTATGCGAGCCGCTTCCCCAACACGGGCATCACCGCGAAGCTCAAGCTCTTTGGGAAGATCGGCGACACCCAGAAGTTCTTCCAGCAGTCCAGTCACAAGGAGAAGTCGCTGGAGCAGCTCAAGCAAGCGTTCCGCGCGGACAAGAAGGTCTCCAAGACCGCTCCCGAGTCCAAAGTGGGAGATACAATTCGCGTCTCGGATCCGTCGACCTACCAGGGCTTCGAGATCGTCGGCGAGGTCACCGAGCTGACCGAGACGCACATCAAGCTGAAGGCGAAGGCGTGCTATCAGACCGGCACGATGATCCTCGAAACCACAACGCAGACGAAGAAGCTGGTGGGAACGACGATCGACTGGCCGCGCGCGGTCCAGTTCAAGAAGGGGGACCGGATCCGCATGGCCAACGCGCTCTTCCACCCCGGCGTCGATGTGGTCGGCGAAGTGATCGATGTGGACACCAGCTTCGTCACGCTGTCCATCGACAAGTGCTACAAGGCCAGCACCACGACGAACGACGTGACCGGGGCGAAGCTCATCGGAAAGAAGGTGAAGTGGCGGCGGGACCGGGTGGTGCGCAAGGAGGGCTGATCGTGTCGCTCCTCCTCGGCACCTCCGCTCCAGCCCTCACCAGCAACATGGCCTCTATCCTGCCTATACGCCGGCTGCGCACGTTGAGGCCCAGGTTGGCCAGCAGCCGGGTGCCGCTCTCGAAGGCGTAGTCCGCCGCGAGCCGCGGCTGCACGCCAAACCCCTTCTGGCCCTGAAGCTCCGAGGCGTCCGCCGTGGGCATCACCATTGGCGCCGCGAGCCCCAGCCGCAGGGTGTCGCGTTCTAGAAGTAACACCTTGGGGACGAGCCGGAGGTCACCCAGGCCGCCCTTCCACGACTGCTCCAGGTTGCCGGTGGGCAGCTCGTTGAACTCGCCGCGCTCGATCTTGAGCGGGGCCACGAGGCCCAGCTCGAAGCGCTCCCCCAGGCCGGTGGAGCCGATCAGGTCGAAGCCGAGCTGGTTGCGCACCAGGTGCTGCAGCCGGTCGGCGTTGGCCGGGTTGATGACGACGAGCGGCTCATGGGCGTAGTTGAAGAAGAGTGGAGACGATCTTCCGGAAGCGCGGCGTTTCGATCGCGGGGTGCGCGATCCTTGGTGCATAGGGGTGATCAGGCAAGCGCGGGTCGGATCAGCATCGCTGTCGATGGCTCTTCCTGGTCCCTTGCTCGACCTCCGGACGCCCGATGGGTGTACGTGGCACCAACTTCCGCTCTGCCGCTGGGCTCTTGAACAAGAGAGTACCTCATTCCCTGCTGCGGGCGGCAAGCCGCACTCGTCATGACCATCGGCGGAAGTGACGGCGATCGTTGGAGCGCGGGACTCGTGCCCGCGCTTCGTCGCGATCGACGGGATCGAAATCCCTCGTTATTGGAAGATCGTTTCCAATGAAGGGCTTGTGCGCCGGCCCGGAGTGCGGCTCATGGGCTCCCCGTCAGCGTCCCTCACCTCCCGCTCTGCTCCCGCCCGCTACGCCCAAGAGGGCTCCGGTCCTTCCTATGCTCAACGGCGAGTTGGGAGACCAGGAAATGGGCGACCTGCTCCCCATGCGCGACCTGGCGTTCGAAAAGAAGGGGATCGAACACCCGAGCCGCACCTACGTCCGGTTGAACGGCGCGGGCGAGGTGGAGTGCATCGCCATCGAGGGCCAGGGCGGGGACAAGACGCTCATCTACTTCGAGCACCTGCCCGCCCTGCCGGCGGAGCTCACCTCTTTCGAAAGCCAACCGGGGCAGTGAGTGCGAACGGGAGCTCGAAGAGTGATTCGAGCTCCTCTGGCTCAGTGCAGAACCTTCCTGATGGTCCGGAGCCGTTCCAGTATGGCGCGCTGGGCGGGGAGGATGCTGTTTTGGGAATAACCGGGTTTCGTGCGCTGGAGGCCAGCAGCTTCAAGCGGCCAAGTCGCGAAGCGGCCGCGCAGGAGCAAGATCGCCTACTCCGCGGCACGTGTTCCCGTCAGCAGGACCATCAGCACATGGTCGACCAGTCCAATCAGACGCTCGCGCGGAATTGATGCACCAGCCGGTCCAGCGTAATGAGCCAGCAGCGCGACGACCGTATCGCACAGAACGTCGAGTTCGACCTCCGACAGTGGCGCGTGTCCCGCATCGGCCGCTCGGGTGGCGAGCTTGTCCAGCTCGGCCCGAACGAACGTGCCGAAGCGCTCGGTGAGAGTCCGATAAAGGTCCGGGTGCAACCGCGCCATCTCCATCGTCGCGGTCACAACCTCGGGACTGTCGTCGCAATTGCCGGCTTGCTCCATCAACGCGAGGAGATCGTCGCGCAGTGACGTGCCGGGATAGCGCGGCGTGGTCATCGGATTCAGCGTAGCGACGGCGTCGGTCACAAGATCTGCCTTTGCCGTCCAACGTCGATACAGCGTCGCCTTCGACACCCCCGCACGCGCCGCCACATCAGTCATCGTCAGGCTATGATAGCCCTTTTCGGCGAGCAGCTCGAGCGCTGCGCCGATGATGAGATCGTCGCGGCTTCTGTCCTGCGCGCGCCCCCGTTCCGCCGGCGGAAGGCGACGCTGATGACGGTGAGACAGATCGTTCATGGCAATCATAATAGATTCTTAATTACGAAAATCAACCGTACCGGAACTCTTGCGTTTCGTATCGGGTAGCCCTATCCTTGGGTCAGCACTTCCCCGGCGCCGTGCGCGATATCCCTTAGGAAAGGCTTCCCATGTCGAACCCCGATATTCGCCCAATCCTCGTGGCCGGTGCCACCGGCAAGCAAGGTGGTGCCGTCGTCCGCGCGCTGCTGCAAGCGGGCCGCCCCGTACGCGCCCTGACGCGCGATCCCGCTTCGGCTGCGGGACAGGCGCTCGCGGCGCAGGGAGTGGAGGTCGTGAAGGGCGACTTTACCGATTCCGCCAGCCTCGATGCGGCATTGGCAGGAGTGGAAGGCGTCTTCTCAGTGCAGATGGGATCGCAGCCCAGTGACCCCTATACCGAGATCGTAACCGGCAAGGCATTGGTCGAGGCCGCTAAACGCGCGGACGTCAACGTGATCGTTCACACCTCCGTCGCCCGGGCAGGCGATCACGAGAATTTCGTCGGCTGGGACGAGGGCCGCTGGGAGCCGCTGTACTGGCAGAACAAGGCGGCCGTGAACGACATGGTCAAGACGCAGGGCTTCCGCCACTGGGTGATCCTGAAGCCTGCCCTCATCATGGAGGACTTGGTGCCGCCGATGGTGGATTTCATGTTCGCTTCGCTCCGCGAACACGGTCGGTTCGAGACTGCGATCGAAGCGGACACCGGCCTCGACTGGATCGCCGCGCAGGACATCGGCGCATTCGCGGCGGCCGCCTTCGCCGACCCTGAGCGTTTCCACGGTCATGAGATTGACCTCTCTGCGGAATGCGCCACTTTGGTCGAGGTTGCAGCCAAGATCGCGAAGGGCACCGGAAAGCCGGTTTCGGCCGTCACCTTCTCGGAAGATGAGATGCTCGCGCAAGGCTACCATCCGCTGCACGTCAGGGGCCAGGTATGGGACAATGTCGAGGGCTATAAGGTGGACCTCAATGCCGTTCGTAGCTGGGGTGTGCCGCTGACGTCGCTTGATCAATTCATTAATCAGCACCGCGACAAGTTCGTCATCGGCTGAGCGCTCGCCCGCCGGCGCATCCCGTCGTCTCGACTGACGCCTGGAGGTCGGGTCCGGTTTTCCCATTTCGAGGAGCGAGGTATACCGGCTCTCCCGCACTTTATGTGGAGGGGGGCCGAGGAGGAAGCTGCGCGCATGGCCGTTCTTCCGCTCGCTTTCCGAGGGGAGAGTCACTGGGGCGTAGATGACGACAGACCCAAGACCAGACTTCCCTGATGGATGAGTGTGGTCGGCAGCTCGCCGTGTCTCCCTTTCGCCTTCGAGGGGAACCACACGAAGTGCGGGAGAGCCACGGAACTGGGGCAGACTCACTTCGGCAGCGCCCGCCAGGAGATGCGGGACGTGCTCAAGGTGGAAGTCGTGCCCCACTACCGCGCCCTCGCCGAGGGGCAGCTCGAAGACATGGCTGACGCACCGTAACGACGGCGCAACAGGCGCCGCTTCTCGGGCGTGTCATTGAGGCCGGGTGGCAGCATGCGGGGCGCTCGTGGACGGCCGGCACCAGCGAGTGTTCAGTGTGAAATCCCCCTGGGGGACCGTGAGGCGATGGACTTCGGGCCTGACCGCCTCCCACCTTCCCTCGCGTGGGCTTCTTTCCCACGCGGTTGGGAGTCCTCATGAATCGTCTTTGCTCACCGTCTCGCCTGCTGTCCTCGCTGTTTCTGTTGTCCGGAAGCGCCGCACTGGCCCAGACGCCGGAGCCCCCTCCGGTTGTATCTGGTCCTGCCGTCATGGTCATGGACGTGCGGCCCGGCCCCGAGGGCTCCGAGCCCTCCTTCCTTACCGACGTCGGCGGCCAGCTGATATTCCGCGCCGACGACGGGACGAGCGGGAACGAGCTGTGGAGGAGCGACTACAATGCGTCAGCAATCTACAATGCGTCAGCAATCACGGCCGTCGCAGTCGGGTCCGGCGGAGAGGTGTACATCCGATGGGCCGGATTGCCGAATCCAGGGCCATGTGGAAACAACAATGGGTGGGTGATGATCCCGTCCAACGCCCCTGAGGAGATGAAATCGCTGGCAATTTCCCTGTATTTCAACGGCAATCCAGCTCGCGTCGACACTGCCGGTTGCGTCGGCGCATATGAACGTGTGACGACACTTTACTCTCCGGGTGGTTAATCGAGTCGAGAGTTACAGCTTAGAAAAGCAACCGGCTACCCAAACGAAATTGGAACAACGCAACACGGGCAACATCCGCTGGAAAACGATCACGATGCGGCGAATCGAGCTCAAGATGGGCCGCATCGTGACTTAGATACAGCTGATCCAAGTCAACATGCCATCGGAAATGTTCAGGATTCGATTGTTCTAAATCAAGGTCGCGGTCATGTTGAATTAAATGCGGGCCATAAAGTTCAACGTAAGAGTTCACCGGCTCAAGCAGCCAGAGCAGCCGGAGCGGTCTCGAAGCTCGGGAGTAGCGAGGGAGGCTGGAGGCCGTGGCGGTG